>CAJMRT010000089.1 GCA_905215855.1 uncultured bacterium | reverse complement strand
AATTACAAGGTTTACGGTACTAAAGGAACATATGCGGAGCAGTGGGCAAATGAAAACGGACACACATTTGTTGAAATCTCGCAGGACACCGCCGTTCTTACCCCACTGCCTGAAAAATATACCGATGCAGACGGAGTTTTAACAGCAGATGTTATCGGTTTCAATCGCACCTACCAATGGTACGGCAGTTTTACAGCAGACAATACTGCAGGCACACCCATTGACGGTGCAACGGATAAGGACTTTAACCCTATCGATTATCCTGCATACCCATACTATTATTGTGTTGTAACAAGTACAGATGTTGGCTACGACCCCATTGGAATCCGTACAAATGTAACGGAGAACACCACATATCAGTCAGCCGATTACACCGAGTACAACAAAGCAGTTGAACAGGCAAATGCAATAGACCGCAGTTTATATCAAGATTTAACTGCTCTTGACGAAGCACTTTCGGCTGACATAGGCGGATTGTCAAACGCACAGCAAAACATCGTTGATGAGCAGACGGCAAAAATCAAAGCCGCTTTGGATAACCTTGTTTTGAAGCCTGCCGATTATTCACGGGTTAATGAGCAAATCAATACCGTTCCCGAGCATTTGGAATATTACACAGATGAAACCGTTAATGCCTTGAACAAAATATTAAACGATATTGATTACGGCTTGGATATTACAAAGCAGGAGTCAGTAGACTCTTACGCCGAGCAGCTGCAAAACGCAATTTCAGCACTTGAATACAAGCCTGCGGATTACACCGAATACGACAAAGCGGTTGCCAAAGCAAAGGGACTTGATAAAGAGAAATATGTTGATTTCTCACGGGTTGAAAAGGAATTGGCTGTTGATGTCGGCGGCAGAAATATCACGCAGCAGGAGGAAATAGACCTCCAAACAAAGGCAATACTTGCGGCGATAGATGCACTTGAAGAAAAGCCGCAGGGACAGCCGATTATCAATCCCGAACAAGATAAAACAAACGGCAACACAACACCGGATAAACCAAGCAAAAACGAAAGCGTTATTTCGCCCATGACAGGCAGTGAAACCTACACAGGTGTTTTCACAGCCTTGGCGGCTCTTTCCTTTGCAACGGTATTGCTTGTTCGGAAGAAAAAAGATAATTAAATTATTTACGGCAGAAAATTGATAGAAATATAATTTTACCTTTCTATTTTTGATGGATAAACAATATGTAAAGGGCAAACTTAAAACGAGGGTTTAAAGTTTTATTACTTTAAGCCCTCATCATTTTTTGAAATGTCTCTCAAATTTTTTGCTCATTTCAATTCGTGTTACGATTTTGATTTGAGCGATGTCTCTCAAAAGTCTCAGTCATAAATGCCCTAAATCGCACTAAAACGGATTTGGAATTTTGAAATTAGCTGTCTCTTAGAATCTCTCAAAAACCCTCACGATATTTTAAGGCAAAGAAAAAATGCCCGAATGCTGCTGTAAAAAGCGGTATTCGGGCATAAAAAAGCCTCGGAACAATTTATTCCGAGGTATTGGCTGGGGAATAGGGATTCGAACCCCAACAAACAGAGTCAGAGTCTGTCGTGCT
>CAJMRT010000088.1 GCA_905215855.1 uncultured bacterium | reverse complement strand
AGGCGATGAAAATGCGGATGTTCTTGTAATTGACCCCGAAAGAGAATACTGGAAGCTTGCGGAAGCGTTCGGCGGTGAGGTGGTCCGTTTCTCCAACGGCTCTACAAACTACATCAATATGTTTGATTTCGATTTTCGTCTGCTTGACGATCCCGAAGTGGATATTATTGCCGACAAGTGTCAGCTTGTAACATCATTTATCAGCTGTATGGACGCAAAGCACCCTCTTAATGCACAGGAAAAATCCTTTGTTGACAGGTGTGTTCAGAAAGCTTACGCAAAGTCGGGAGTGCTGAAAACTCTTGATCCAAAAGATATGCCTACCCTCGGCACATTCCTCGAATGTATGAAGGAAGAAACCGAAAACGTGCCGAAGGAAATGAAAGACAAGCTCATAATCACCATTGATATGTATGTAAATGGTTCTGCAAAATATTTCAACAATCAGACCAATGTCAATACGAAGAACAGATTTATCGCTTATGACATAAGAGATTTGAACGGCAATCTGAAAACACAGTCGATGCTCCTTATCCTTGACTACATCTGGAACCGTCTTGCGGAAAACAAGGAAAAGGGCAGAAAGACCTACATTTTCATTGACGAAGCCCATCTGCTTTTTGCCGATGAATATTCACTTGACTATTTGCAGATGCTCTGGAAGCGTGCAAGAAAGTACGGCGGTATCTTAACGGGCATTACGCAGAACGTGGACGATCTGCTCAAGGATTACAAGTCAAGAAATATGCTTGCAAACTCGGAGTTTATCGTGCTTCTGAAACAGAACCCCACCGATGCGGCGAAGCTTCAGGACGTTCTGAATATCAATGACAGCGAGATTCAGTTTGTAAATGATGTTCCGGCAGGACACGGACTGCTTATTCTGGGCGGCAAGACTAAAATTCCGTTCTATGATGAATTCCCCAAGGATACGAAGCTGTACAGCCTTATGACCACAAACTTCTCCGAAACGGCGAAGATGCTTCATCAGGACGAGGAAGAAAACAAGAATAGATAATTATGCGAAAGGGAGTTGTTTATGGCAAAGGTTGGTAGGAAAGATAAGTCAGCTAACGCAGGCGAAAAACACTCCCTTTCTTCTTTTGAAAAGAAGAGGGGAGCAATAGCTTCTTTCAATGCACGGACAAACAAGAATAAGAAATATCATGTGACCCGTGTTCAGAGGAAAGATGAAAATATCGTTTCGGGGACGATTGCCGCAAACAAGGGCAAATCAGCCGAATCGCCCGATAATGAGGTCAAATCCGCAAAGGCTGATGCACCAAAAGCATTTCAGCCAAGTATGGAGAGGAACGACAGCCTCAGTTTTCATTCGGAAAACAAACCCGAAAATGCGGTATCGGAGCATATCGGAAATTCTCCCAAAACAGCACAGCGTATGAAGCGTGCCGCCTTTCTGGATCAGCAGAATAAAGCAAATATAAAGATAAATACTGCAAGGGCGGATTTCTCCGAAACGGCACATTCTCACGAAATTACGGAAGATAAAAATTCTGTTCCTGTTTCATTTGCAAATGACAGCGGAGAGAAAAAGCCTTATGAGCATAAATATGTTTCACAGGCTTCGGACAGCATTATCCCGGAGCAGAAAAAGGCAATAACTCCCGAAATGGCTTTGCGAATGAAACGGGCGGCTTTCATCGAACAGAAAAACAATGAAGCTATAAGGCTGAATCGTGCGGCTGTTGTTAAAGATGAGGATATTCCGCAGGCTGATGAAAAATCCGGACAGCCTGAAATAGTCCCCGATGTTCCGGTGGAACATTTAAAGGACGAACAGGGAAAAGCTTATGAAAATGAGTATCTCGGAAATTCCGAACACGCTGTTTTTGATACGTTTGATGCAGATGTTAGAGCATATAAAGCTAAAAAGGCGTACAGCGGATATATCGAAAAGCAAAAGGGAAACGCACTTGAAAATATTGTCGGCGGT
>CAJMRT010000087.1 GCA_905215855.1 uncultured bacterium | reverse complement strand
AAAAGATTCTGAGGCTAAAACCCCGTGGCACATAATGCGGCTGCTCTCTTTTTTTGCATCCCTTGCTGTGTTGTGCCTGCCGATGTTTTATGCAGGTCACAAAAATGTTTCGCTAATCACTTTTGCGGCAAGCATACACAACCACGGAATAGACCTAACCGCCATATTGAGCGACAGGGCATATCTGTTTGCTGTGTCGGCAATACTCTGTGTTGTGATTTTTGGTATTGCAGAAATAATTTGCTCCTTCTTCACTTCTGCCAAAAGCGGATACAAGCGTGATATTATTGCATTCAGCGTAAATTTCGGTGTGACGGTACTGATGTCATTTTGCTCTGTCGGCTTTGGCGCAAGGGCAAAGGCGGGATTGATTTTGACTCTTTTGATATATTTCATTAGATTCATTTTGCAGAACGCAGTTCACAAAAAGGGAGTCAATACCTACAATACCGTAGTGGCTCTTATAATCGTCGGTGCTGTTATCGCTTCTTCTTGCTTCGTTTATCGCTCACCTAAAGTGACATATACACCTCCGAAAAACGCTGACTGCGACATAAGCGCAGTAACATTCAATGTTGCTGCCGCTTTTGGTGAAAAATTAGACGGCACTTCAAGTGCAGAACGCTGCGACCGATTTGCAAGCTATATGAACAGTATAAAACCGGACATAATCGGTACGCAGGAAATGAATTCTATTTGGCTGGAAAAGCTCAAATCTACTATGCCGGATTATGAAAACTACGGAGTAAAGCGAGGCGGCGACAGCGAAGAAAAGAACAGCGAAATGAATGCTGTATTCTGGAACAAAACCAAGTTTTCCGCTGTGGAAAAGAACACAATCTGGCTCAGCGAAACTCCCGAAAAGGAAAGCAAATACACATACACCGACAAAGACGGTAATCACTGTGAAGCCGGATGCTACCGAATTTGCAGCTATGTTGTTCTGCTGAATAAGCAGAACGGCAAAAACATCATTTTTATAAACACTCATCTGGATAACGCATCGGAGCAGGCAGCTGATTTCGGTGCAAATGTAGTTATGAACAAACTCAATGAGCTAAAAGAAAAATACAACAATACCGACTGCACAGTTTTGACCGGTGATTTCAACGAAACCCAAGACGGATCGGCTTATAAGCTCGTTGCGTCCAAGCTGAACGACTGCACGAACCGAGCAAAAAAGACAGCCACATATCAAGAGTGGGGCTATCGCTCTACCGGTAATGAGCCTATCGATTTTATATTTACCGACGGAAAAGCAGTAGATTATACCGTGCTGAACGACCTGAACAACGGGTATGTGTCCGACCACTACGGAGTATATTCAGGTATTAACTTTTAAATTGACTGACAAGAATAATCTTTATATAATAAATTCGAAAATTTATTCATTAGGAGCTAATACAGTATGAATATCAGAAGAGCGGAAGAAAAGGATATACCGAGGATTATCGAGTTATTGAAGCAGGTGCTCCAAATACACGCCGACATACGCCCGGATATTTTTATATCCGGCACCACCAAATACACGACTGACGAGTTGGTGAAAATGATAAATGATGACAAAAAGCCGATTTATGTTGCCGTAAACGGCAGTGACATCTGTGTAGGCTATGCCTTTTGTCAGTTACAGGAACAGTCTGTTTCTAACAATACAGTACCGTTCAAGTTACTGTATATCGACGATTTGTGCGTATACAAGGAACAAAGAGGAAAGCATATCGGCGAGGCTCTGTTTGATTATGTCAAAAAAGAGGCAAAAAGGATGGACTGCTACGAAGTAACACTGAATGTATGGACAGGGAACACTCCGGCAGAAAAATTCTATGAAAAAATGGGGCTGAAAACAAAGAAAAGAATGATGGAATACATACTGTAACCGAACGAAAATTATCTCAATCGCAGGTGAATAAAGTGCTGATATATGGAGTATACGCAAAGGCTGTGGAGCTGCTTTGCTTTAAGCCGGCGCTTAATAACAATAGTACTTTTTCAATAGAGATTGCAAAATAGAAAAATAAAGTAGTAGACTTTGTGTTCGAACGACACCTCATTGTAAGGTTTGCAATTCCTCATACGAATTTGTTGAAAACTTGTGATACACAATTGGCAGAGACTTTTGAGAGACAACGTTCAAATCAAAATCGTAACACGAATTGAAATGAGCAAAAACTCCGAGCGAATACAGAAAATCATATTTATAACCGTTGACTTTATAAAATC
>CAJMRT010000086.1 GCA_905215855.1 uncultured bacterium | reverse complement strand
GTGACAGAGCAGCCCACCAAAGCACCGTTTTTTTATTTGGTGGGCTGTGCTGCCAAATTTATTGATGAAAAAAGAGCCGACGAGCTGTGAGGTATCTCACAGGTTCATCGGCTCTGCGTCTTAGCGTCTGGCACTTCTGCTTTTGTGATATTCAGTTGCTTTGCATTTATCAATGTCTGCTTATGGCACTTGGGGCAGAATAGCGGGAAGTTCTTTAGCTCTGTATCCTCCCGTATCTGCACCCTTGTTTTGTTGCCGCAGACTGGGCATAGTATGAATTTTTCTTTTTGCATTAGGCATATTTCCTCCGAGTCACAAACGCAAGATTGCCTTAGCTATTGTTGCCAAGGAAAGCCGCAAGTCCCTTTTGCACTTCTGCTGGATCTTTCACACTATATGTGAAAGAAAGCGTTGCGTTTGTTTCAATCCAAATTTTAGAATAATCAGAAGTGAAGCTGATTACGGAGTCCATAGAATTGTCTGCTCGGTAAAATGTAATTTTATTATTTCCCTCGCTGTCATTCCAAGAGCCTCTCTTGACTTCTTTCGTGTTGACCTCAATGCCTTCTATGAAGTTCAGCAGTTGATTGAAGCCTTCACTGTCTGTAATGGTTGTATTTCCATCGGCAGTCTTTATTGCAGCTTGAGTTGCGGACTGCGTAGCTATTGCGGGAATGCCCGTAATAGCATCCTTTGCCGTCGCATACTGCGGACGGTTAGGAATAAGGCATATTGCAATGACCACAATCAAAATTACCGCCCCTAAACCTGCAAATCCAATTATTTTTTTCGTGTTTGATTTCATAACATTCTTTATCCTTTCTTTGGGATTTCCCTCGGCAAACGCCATCGGTACGCCAAGTGTGCTTTTTTCAATAGAAAGCTCTAAAAGCGACCGGCTGTATTCTTTGCGAATATCCTCCTTTGAATTTCTGATTACGCTTTCATCGCAGGACATTTCCATATCGGTAACGAACAGCTTGAACGCAAGCCACACAAGAGGGTTAAACCAATGCAGGATAAGAACAACATATCCTAATATCTTCGCAAGGTTATCACGCCGAGCGAGATGCGTCTGTTCGTGGGCAATTACATATTCCTGTGCGTCAGCCAAATTGCTCGGCAAGTATATTTTTGGATTTCGCAATCCAAGCGCAAAGGGCGTGCTGATTACTTGCGAAATATAAATATTATCCCGAAGAAGGACGGCACTCTGTAATTTCTTTTTGAGTTTGGAATATGAGCGTATGCTATACAGGCAAAACGCAAAAACGCCGATGAACCATATAATCTTTCCCCAAAAGGTAAATATCTGATATACATTTGCGGTAGAACCGAAAACCTCAGTTGCTACAACAGGGTTGATTACGCTGTCTATTGCTTTTATACCCGTTTCCACATAAGGGGTTTCAATATAAAGCATATCCGTAGAAAGCGGCGTGGTGTTGAACGGCAATATGCTCAAAACGCTTTCAAAGGAAACGGGTACAAGCAGACGGAAAAAGGCAACAAACCACAATGCGTAGGAGAAAACCTTTGGAGCTTTTTTCAGCAGCAACCGTGCCAACATAATAATTAAGATAGCAAAGCTGCCCGTAATACTCATATTTACAATATCGAGAAATACTTTGTCGCTCATAGTCATTCCTCTGCATTTTGGTCGATGATTTTCTGTATCTCAGCGATTTCCTGCTTTGAGAGCTTTTTGCGGCGGGTAAACGCCACTAAGAATTGTGGCAGAGAACCGTTGAATGTTTCTTCCACGAAGCCCTCACTTTGCTTCGTAAACCACTCCTGCTTTGAAAGGACAGAAACGACATTGCCCGAATTGTTTTGAAAAATGCCCTTATCACAAAGACGCTTCAGCATCGTATATGTGGTGGATTTCTTCCAAGAGAATTTCTGCTCACAAAGCTGAACCAAGCCTCCAGAGGAAATAGGCTCATTCTCCCAAATTAAGTTGGCAAACTCCAGTTCCATATCTCCAAGTTTGTAATTTTTCATTATAATCCTCCTTGCGGGTCTACAAGCATTAGACCTTTGCTTATAGTCTAACACTTGTAGACCCGTTTTGTCAAGAGGAAAACAAAAAGTTCACAAACTCTTTGCTGCCAATACTCAGACAGCATTCAACTACTTTGGATTTATCAAGGTTAGTTTTTCGTTTCGGTTTCCTTGTCTGGCGTTGCCCGATATGCGTGGTTCTCCACATATACCATCATACGGTTATACAGTACCACGTAGAAAAGTATAGCAAGCATACTGCCTATTGCACCCA
>CAJMRT010000085.1 GCA_905215855.1 uncultured bacterium | reverse complement strand
TTATATTCTTAATGACTTCATTAAAAGCCACGAAAACAATTGCGAGAACAAATAAGTATGTAATCTCTGCCATTGGAATACACCCCCTTTCGCAAGGGAGTCGAAACAGCCGCCACCGTTCCTTTACAAGTATTATTATAGCATACCTCTTTACACTTAACAAGTACCAATATGCACAAATTATACGCTTAAACATTGTAGTATAATATAGTCACAGGATAAGGAAAGGGGAAAGCGATAATCAGTATGACCGCAACGCAATTGCAGTATATGCAAGATAGATTGTACGAGAATAATATTAATCAGTTTGGATTTGGTAACGGTATTGTTTTCTAAACAACAATAAAAAGGTATCGGTCTTTTTAACCAATACCCTTTTATGGAGCCGATAACTATTCTGTGCATTGCGAGAGTGCATACCTCGCTTGTTGCTTGCGGTGCAAATTCTGAACGCTCGTCAACGCTACGCCCTAAAAACGCTTTACTAAAGCGTTTTCTAAACGGGCTTTCGAATCCCTTATCTTAATCTGAAACAACAATAAAAAGGTATCGGTCTTTTTAACCAATACCTTTTTATGGAGCTGATAACGGGATTCGAACCCGTGACCTCGTCCTTACCAAGGACGCACTCTGCCTACTGAGCTATATCAGCATATTTAATTTTTGTAATTTGTAAATTTGCAATAATGCTTGTAAATTCGTAACACTTGTGATTTTGAATGTTTTTGATTTTGCAAAAGATTTGATTTCTGTTCTGATAAAGTCAAAATCTAAAAGAAAGTCAAAAAACAAATCGCAAAGAACTTAAAATCGTATCGCAATTTACATTAACGAAACTTTTACAAACTTTACACAGTCACAAAACCTTAGCGATTATATCACAAAAACATCGTGATGTAAAGTGTCCACGAAGTATAATAACACATTTGCACGGTGATTTCAAATGTTTTTTTAAACTTTTTTGTAAAAAATACGAAAAGATTTGAAAAACACTTGATTATAAGCCGTTTTGGTGCTATAATTTCCTTGTAAATAATGAAAGCTAAAGGAGTGGGCAACAAACCCGCTCCTTATTTATTAGTTTTCACTTTGTTCCTTGGTGCGGTTTATCTGTCTGCAATATTTCGCACAGGGTATTTTTGCAGACAGGAAGGCAGTGAATTTATGGCAAAAAGCAAAGGCGGTGTAACCGTATCAAAAGTATGGGAACTTTGTCAGCCGATTGTTGAAGGCTTTGGACTTTCACTTTGGGATGTGCGTTATGTCAAGGAAGGTGCAGACCGTTTTCTGCGTGTTTACATTGACAAGCCCGAAGGCATTGACATTAACGATTGCGAAAATGTTTCCCGTGCAATCAACGGCCCTCTTGATGAGCTTGACCCGATTGAGGAGGCATACTGTCTTGAGGTCTGCTCACCCGGCATTGAGCGTGAGCTTATCCGTGACGAACATTATATGCAGTTCATCGGTGCAGATATTATGGTTAAGATGCTTCGCCCCATTGACGGCATAGGCAGAGAATTTAAAGGGGTTTTAAAGGATTATTCCGACGGTAAGGTCACAATTGAGGATCACAGCGGTGAGAATGAAATCACAATCGTCAAAAAGGATGCAGCATGGATTAAACTTGATGATTTCGATTGATAATTGTAGTTTTAACATTGATTAAGCCGTAGGGGCGGATATCATCCGCCCGCAAGTAACGGTGCAAAGATTTGGATAAATTTAAATTTTATAAATAAACCAAAGTCACCGTTATTTTGTAGGGGAGAACCGTGTTCTCCCGTTGTGTGCAAAGCACACGATTGAACGCATAGCGTTCAAAATAAACACACAACTTTCATCAAATCAAAAGTTTGACTTAAACAAATAATATCATCAAAGCGGGCGGATATCATCCGCCCCTACAGAAGATACACATAACATTTGTATATAACCGAAAAATAAGAAAAGGATGATTTGGAAAATGACTAACAAAGATTTATTTGAGGCATTGAGAACATTTGAAAATGAAAAGGGCATTCCCATGGACTATATGCTTCAAAACATTGAAAAGGCAATTTCCGTTGCCTGCAAGAACTACTACGGCGGTAATGAAAATGTTGTATTCAAGGTTGATCCGGAAAAGAACAGCTTTGACGCAAAGCTTGTCAAAACAGTAGTTGACGAGGTTTTTGATCCTAACTTTGAGGTTACTGTTGAGGAGGCTCAGCAGATTAACAAGAGAAAGAAATATGCTGTCGGTGACGAAATTGAAGTTCCGATTGATCCAAAGCACCTCGGTTGGACATCTGTTTCTTCTGCAAGAAATGTTATCCGTCAGGGCATTCGTCAGGGCGAAAAGGGTCAGACTCTTATTGAGTTCCAGAGCAAGCTCGGTGAAATTGTTACGGCAACCGTTGAAAGAATCGATCCTAAGTCGGGCGTTGCAACAATCAAAATTGGCAAGAGCGAAGCTACTCTGCCAAAGAGCGAACAGCTCGGTCATGATGACCTCAAAGAGGGCGACCACATTAAGGTTTACATTGCAGATGTCAAAGACAACGAAAGAG
>CAJMRT010000084.1 GCA_905215855.1 uncultured bacterium | reverse complement strand
CGCTGATAAAATTGATAAATTAAATCTTGATGAAAAATCTGCGGACATACTTTATAAGGAATGTAAGAAACTTAGCAAGATGCCTTATGGCAGTCAGGAAGCGGCTGTAATTCGTACATATCTTGATACAGTTCTTGATTTGCCGTGGAATAAGTCATCTAAAGACAAAATCGTTATACCTAAAGTTCAGAAGGCTCTTGATAAAACTCACTATGGACTTGATAAGGTTAAAAAAAGAATCATTGAACAGCTTGCAGTCCGCGTCTTGAGCGAAAAGCAAAAGGGACAGATTATCTGTCTTGCAGGCCCCCCCGGTGTCGGTAAAACTTCAATTGCTCAGTCAATCGCAAAAGCTATTGGCAGGAAGAGTGAGAGAATCGCCCTTGGCGGTGTTCGTGACGAGGCTGAAATCAGAGGTCACAGAAAGACTTATATCGGCTCAATGCCGGGTAGAATTATCAACGCATTGCAGCACGCGGGTACTAATAATCCTGTTCTTATTCTTGATGAGATTGATAAACTTGCAGCAGATTATAAGGGCGATCCTACATCAGCGCTGCTTGAAGTGCTTGATATTGAGCAAAACAATAAGTTTGTTGACCACTACATTGAGCTTCCGTTTGATTTGTCAAATGTGATGTTCATTACAACTGCAAATGATATTTCAACCATTCCCGCTCCGCTTCGTGACAGAATGGAAATTATAGAAATCAGCAGTTATACAAGAGAGGAAAAGTTCCACATTGCGAAAAAGCATCTCATTCCGAAACAGCTTGAGGAATGCGGCTTTACTTCAAAGGAGCTTAAATTCACTCAGAAGGCAGTATACGCTTTAATTGATTTTTATACAAGAGAAGCAGGCGTAAGAACTCTTGAAAGACTTATTGCTTCGGTTATGAGAAAGTGTGCCGTTGAAAAGCTCACTGAGGGTACAGAAGTATTTAAGATTGATGAAAAAGAAATCGAAAGACTTTTAGGCCATAAAAAGTTTATTCCCGATTCGCTTGCAAAGACAGATGAAATCGGAATTGTAAACGGTCTTGCATGGACTTCTGTCGGCGGTGAAATTTTACCGATTGAAGTTGCTGTTATGGAAGGAACGGGTAAGATTGAACTTACAGGTTCTCTCGGTGATGTTATGCAGGAGTCTGCCAGAGCTGCAATTACTTGCATAAGAAGCCATGCGGCGGTTCTTGGGATTGATTCTAATTTCTATAAAAACAAGGATATTCACATTCATGCTCCCGAGGGTGCCGTTCCCAAGGACGGACCGTCTGCCGGCATCACAATGGCTACTGCAATATACTCGGCTTTAACCTTAAAGCCTGTAAGACACGATGTGGCTATGACAGGTGAAATTACTCTCAGAGGTAATATTCTTCCCATAGGCGGTTTAAAAGAAAAAAGTATGGCTGCTTTTAAAAACGGAATAACAACCGTAATCATTCCAAAGGATAACGAACCTGATCTTGAAGATGTTGATAAGGCAGTTCTTGAAAAGGTTAAGTTTATTCCTGTTCAGAATTTTTCAGAGGTAGTTGCACTTGCAGTAAACAATACTGTAAGAATTACCGATAATCAGTGGAACGGAATTGATATGTCAGCTGTTCGTTCTGCTTCTAAAACAGCAAATATAGTTAACCAGTGAGGGAGGGGATTTTATGAATTTTAATGAAGTTGCTTTTGAATTTGCGGCGGGTCGTGTTGATCAGTTGCCTGAGTCAGATATGCCTGAGATTGTATTTTCAGGTCACTCAAATGTCGGAAAATCCTCTCTTATCAATAAACTTGTTCAGAGAAAAGCACTTGCAAGAGTAAGTGCTCAACCTGGTAAAACGGCTACCATAAATTTTTATAAGCTCAAAGAGTTTCGTATGGTTGATTTGCCCGGTTACGGCTATGCAAAGGTATCAAAAGCTGAAAAAGATAGATGGGCAAAGCTTGTTGAAGGCTACTTTGCTCAGGACAGACAGCGTCCGCTTGTTATCCAAATTCTTGACTTGCGTCATCCTCCAACAGATGATGACCTGCATATGATAGATTTTCTTTACAGAGGCGGATTCAACTTTGCGGCAGTTCTTACAAAGAGCGATAAGCTCAAAAAGACCGCATTTGAAAAGCAGATTGAGTATTACAAGGATATTTTCAGTACAATTGAAGATGTTCCGCTGATACCTTTTTCTGCACAGACAGGATTCGGAAATGATGAAATAAGGAAACTTATTGAAACTTCTATAGCAAATTTTAAAAATACGGAGGTATGAGTAAAATGTTCGTTAGCGAATGTCTTAATGTGAACAATGAGGGACATCTTACAATCGGCGGTTGCGACACACTCGAACTTGCCAAAGAATTCGGTACACCCTTATATGTTCTTGATGAAACAACAATCAGAAATGTGTGCAAGGCTTATGTAAAGTCTTTTGAAAAGTACTACCACGGTAACGGTATGCCGTTGTATGCAAGCAAGGCTCTTTCCTGTAAGGAGCTTTGCAGAATTGCAAAGGAAGAGGGACTCGGTCTTGATGTAGTATCAGGCGGTGAGATTTATACAGCTGTGCAGGCAGGCTTTCCGATGGAAAAGGTTCACTTCCACGGCAACAATAAAACAGCCGATGAAATCAGATTTGCTCTTGAATCAAATGTGGGCAAGTTTGTTGTGGATAACCTCTATGAACTTGAACTCCTCAATGAAATTTGCGGTGAAATGGGTAAGAAGGCTAATATTTCTTTTAGAATTAAGCCCGGTGTAGACGCACATACTCATAACTTCATCAGAACAGGTCAGATTGATTCAAAATTCGGTTTTGCTCTTGAAACAGGCGAAGCTTTTGAGGCGGTTAAAAAGGCACA
>CAJMRT010000083.1 GCA_905215855.1 uncultured bacterium | reverse complement strand
CGGCAAGGGCAACAATCCGCATCTGCTTGTAATGAGTGCCACCCCGATTCCGAGAACACTCGGACTTATCATTTTCGGCGACCTCGACATTTCAATAATTGACGAACTTCCGCCGTCAAGAAAGCCCGTGAAAACCGTGTTGCGAACTTCTGCAATGCGTGGCGGAGTGTATGACTTTATCCGCAGTGAAGTAAAACACGGCAGACAGGCGTATATAGTTTGTCCCCTTGTTGAAGAAGGCGAGCTTGACGATGTTGCGTCAGCCGAAGAATATGCCGCAGATTTGATGCTGAGGGAATTTCCTGACATAGCAGTCGGCATTGTTCACGGACAGATGAAGCCCGATGAAAAAGACGAGGTTATGCGTAAGTTTGCCGAGAATGAATATTCCGTTCTCGTTGCCACAACGGTAATAGAAGTCGGCGTTGATGTTCCGAATGCTACGGTTATTGTGATTGAAAATGCCGAAAGATTCGGACTTTCACAGCTCCATCAGCTGAGGGGAAGGGTAGGCAGAGGCAGTTCGCAGTCCTATTGTATTCTCATCAGTGACAAAGGCAGTAGAACAACAAGAGAACGGCTTGAGGTTATGTGTTCAACGAACAACGGCTTTGTCATTGCCGATGAGGATTTGAAAATGAGAGGTCCGGGCGACTTTTTCGGTCACAGACAGCACGGTCTGCCGCAGATGTCGATTGCCGATTTTGCCGACACAAAAAGTCTTGAGCTTTCGCAAAAAATTGCAGATTATATAATGAACCGTTACGGTGATATCCGAAACGATGAAATACGACTTTTAAAAGCAGAGATTGACCGCCTGTTTGATCGCGGCGGACAAAATGCTTTAAACTGAAAAACTATAAATGGGAGAATAAGTAAATGAGAAAAACAGCAATCAAAACACTTTCACTTCTCTGTATGCTTTGCATCATTATCTGTTCCGCCTTTACAACAGCGGGCGCTGCGTCCTACCCCAATGATGTAAAAACACAGTCGGATTCAATATTGCTTGTGAATATGGATTCAGGTCAGACCGTGTATGAAAAAGATGCAGATTCAAAGCGTTATCCTGCATCCACAACAAAGATTATGACCTACATAATTGCGGTTGAAAACATTGCCGACCTTGACAACACAAAAATTCCGATTAAGCAGTCGGTTCTTGATGTTCTCAAAAACACAGGCAGTTCCCTTGCGAATGTTGAAAATCATGTCGGCAAGAGTATGACAGCAATCGACCTGCTCTACAGCATGATGGTTCCCTCGGGTAACGATGCCGCAATGGTTCTTGCCGATTATATCGGTGACGGCAATGTTGATAATTTCGTTAAGCTGATGAATGAAAAGGCAAAGGAGCTTGGCTGCAAAAATACTCATTTTGCAAATCCTGACGGACTTCACGATCCCGACCACTACACAACCGCCCGTGATATGTACAAAATCACAACCTATGCGCTCACTCTTCCTCGCTTTGAAGAAATCACAAATACCTGTACATACACTTGTGACGGTGACGATACAGCCCTTGTAACAACCAACTACCTTATTGATGCAAACCGTGGCGGTGAGTATTACTATATGTATGCAAAGGGCATCAAAACGGGTACGACTAACGAGGCAGGAAGATGTCTTGTAACGACAGCGTCTGCAGACGGCTATTCGTATATGGCAATTCTTCTTCACGCTCCTTATGAAGAGGGTGTAACCGAGGATTACGCAACAATGACAGATGCGGCTGATTTGTTTAGGTGGGCACTCACAAGCCTTGAAATGAACACGGTTGCCACATCATCAAAACCGCTTTGTGAGGTAAAAGTAAATCTTGCGTGGGGCAAGGACAGCACGCTTCTTTATCCCGAAACCGACCTAAGTGCAATTGTTCCGAAAGACTGCACAGACGATAACATAATCATCGAACAGGATATTCCCGAAAGCGTTGACGCACCGCTTGACAAAGGCTCGGTAGTCGGCAAGGCAACAATCTATTACAAAGCAGATGCAAACAGCGAAAAGCAGAAGCTTGCCGAGGTTAATGTTGTTGCAGGCGAAAAGATTGAACGCAGCGGAATTCTCTATGTATTCAATGTTATCGGCACAGTGTTCCAGTCATACTGGTTCATCGTGATTATCGCCCTTATAATTATCATTCTCATTATTTATCTTATCATTTCAAAAATCAGTTCAAAACGCAAAAAGAAAAAGAGAAATGTTAAGCATTACCGCAATCTCTGATGAAATAAAAGTGTAATTAAATTGTAAATTTTATGTTCTTGAAATTTGAAAACAGTGTGTTATAATTGTTTTAGAGAATAATTATTCGGAGGTTTTCATATGAAGTGTCCATATTGCAGTTATGAAGAAAGCAAGGTTATCGACTCTCGTTCTGCCGATGACGGCGAAAGAATCCGCAGAAGAAGAGAGTGCCTGAGATGCGGCAAACGCTTTACCACACATGAGGTGATTGAAACCGTTCCGATAATTGTTGTTAAGCGTGACAAATCTCGTGAGGTTTTTGACCGCAACAAGCTTACAGGCGGAATTCTCCGTGCCTGCGAGAAGCGTCCCGTTTCAATTGAACAGATTGAAAATATGGTCAATGATATTGAGGCTCAGCTTCAGTCAAGCCTTGACCGTGAAATCACTTCAAAGCAAATCGGTGAGCTTGCAATGGATCAGCTCAAGAATATTGACGAGGTTTCATATGTCCGTTTTGCGTCTGTTTATCGCCAGTTCAAGGATATTAACACCTTTATGGACGAACTAAATAAGCTTCTTACTGAAAAGAAATAGTTTCATATAAAGAAAAATTCCGATACTGTACAGCCTTTCTCGGTTGTACAGTATTTTTTTGTTGTACCGCCGCTCTCCGTTCGTGAAGATAGTTTGCAATATCAAAAGCATACTATGCACGAGCGTAAGTATAGCAACTGATTTGACGGTTATGTTACAAAAACAAATCCATGTCTAAAAGGTAACACAAGATAATAAAAAACTGTACAGCCGAATATGGTTGTACAGTTTTTAGTTTTATATGTTATTTT
>CAJMRT010000082.1 GCA_905215855.1 uncultured bacterium | reverse complement strand
GTACCGTCCTTCTGCGGAGGTGTACACATAATAATTTCCTCAACACCTGCAATTTTAGCGGGAACTGCGTTCATAAGAACTGATGAGGGATATGCTGCAGTGCCGCCCGGAACATAGATACCTACTTTTTTAAGGCCTCTGATTCTCTGCCCCATCATTACGCCGTTATTCTTTGTTGTGAGCCAGCTTTGCTGAACCTGTCTTTTATGGAAATCCGCAATATTTGCGGCTGCTTTTTTGATTGTTTCGAGATAATTACTATCGCATTTTTCAATAAGGCTGTCGATTTCATCGGAAGTGATTTCTACCTTTTCAGGTGCTTTTCCGTCAAATTTAACGGTATATTCCTTTACGGCTTTATCACCGTTTTCTGCAACATTTTCGATGATTTCCGAAACAATCGGAACTACATTTTTATCTGAATTCTGTGCTCTCTTTTTGAGCAAATCAATAAATTCATATTCGTTTTTTCCGTCTGCTACAACAGTTGTAATCATTTTGTGACAGCCTCCAGTTTCTTCTGCAATTCTTCAATTTCAGCCTTGCGCAGTTTTAGACTTGCCGTATTGGCGATAAGTCTTGCCGAAATATCACACACCCATTCAATTACTTCAAGTCCGTTAGCCTTGAGCGTTGAACCTGTTTCTACTATATCTACAATACCGTCTGCAAGACCTACAAGAGGAGCAAGTTCAACGGAACCCTCAATCTTAATAATTCTTACATCCATATCTTTATCGTCAAAAAAAGCTCTGGTTACATTCGGATACTTTGTTGCGATAGTTTTTGTATTGTAACCGCTGTAAAAATCAGTATCTTTTTTTGTTGCAAGGGCAAAACGGCATTTGCCGAAGCCCAAATCAAGCAGTTCATAAAAAGATGAACCGTTTTCAAGAATTGTATCCTTGCCAACGACACCAAGGTCACACACACCGTGCTCAACATATGTAATAACATCTGCGGCTTTCGCAAGCACAACTTCAAAATCATTGTTGCCGATCGGAAGAATAAGCCTTCTTCCCTTGTTTTTTACCTCATCACAATTATATCCGATTTTTTCAAGAAGTTCGATTGTAGTCTTTTCAAGTCTGCCCTTTGTCAGAGCAATTCTTAATGGTTTCATATTTAATCCTTTCCGACAGCTTGATTATACTATTTCTACTTTAGCTATTCCTCTTGATTTTGCAAACTGTTCTGTTTCTTCAAGAGTTTCAAGTACGCTGAACTGTGCCTTTATTCCCTTTTCATTGAGCTCGTCAACATATCTGAGAGCCTTCATTTCATGTCCGTTTTCTGCAAAAACGAGAACATCGGGATTATCTGAATAATTTACATCATCATCGGAAAGATGTTTCATTGTAATTGCGTCTGTATCAATTGCAAAGCCTGCCGCACCCATCGGAGCGTCAAATTCGCTGAGAAGATCGTCATATCTTCCTCCCGAAATAACAGCGTCACCGATTCCGTTAATATACCCTGAAAATACGATTCCCGTATAGTAATCGTTTCTCTGAACAAGTCCGAGGTCGATGATAAGCTTGTTGCCGAGTTCAAGCACGGAAAGTTCTTTATAGATTGAGTGGAGATAATCAAGAGCGTTTTCGGCGCCTGTACCTTTGCAGATGTCATATGCCTCATCAAACACTTCTTCACCGCCGAAAAGTGACGGGAGTGAACGGATTGCAGAAACAGTTTTGCAAGGCTCAAGCCTGTCAAGAAGGTTATTAAGCGCCGAATAATTTTTACTTTCGATTGACACTCTTATTTTTTCTTTGTAATCGTCATTGATATCAAGTTCTTTTGACAGAGCATTAAATACTTCGGCGTGTCCCAGCTCAATTCTGAAATCATCGGCAACGGCTGAAATGCTCTTTATTGCCGATGTAAGAATTTCAAGGTCTGCCCTCTTTCCTTTTGCACCGAGAAGCTCAACACCCATTTGGAGAAATTCGTTTCTTCTTCCTGCAAGTGAGGGATTGTTGCGATATACTGCCTGCTTGTAGTAAAGTCGAACAGGAAGTGTATTGTTTTTAAGTCTTGTAGAAACCATTCTTGCAATCGGAAGAGTTGAGTCCGGACGGGCTACAAGGATTCTGCCCTTGTTGTCGGTTGTCTTAAACATTGATTCCTGCGAGATTCCGCTTGACGGAATTGAAAAGACATCATAAAATTCAAGGGCAGGAGTTATTACCCTTTTAAAACCGCCTTTTACAAATACCTTTTCAATGCTTGTGCAGATATAATCCATAGCGGAACATTCAGCGAACAGAAAGTCCTTTGTTCCCTCGGGAGTCATTTTTAAATTCTTTTTCATAATTACCTCTCAACGCTTTAGTGTGTTAATACGGTAATATATTAACACACTAAACTTGATTTGTCAACACTATTAAGATGAAACGAAAGTTATACAATTATTCATTCATATTTTCTGAGGATTCGTCTTCATCATTTGTTTTGTTACGGTTGATGAATTTCATAAATTTTTCTCTTTGTTGCATTTCTTTTTCTTCACGAAGTTTTTTCTGCTCTGCGGCAATTTTAGTATAGTTAAGCACTTCAAAATCAAGAGCCTCCTGAGCAATTCTACCCTTTGAGTCAATTTTATTTTTAACTCTCTTGCCGACAAGAGCATAGATTACAGCATAGATTGGTGTTCCGAGAATAAGACCGAGCACACCGAACATTCCTCCGCCAACGATAACGCTGAACAGTACCCAGAAGCTTGAAAGACCGACCTGACTGCCGATAATCTTCGGCTTGAAAAGGTTGCCGTCAAGCTGTTGGATGATTACGATAATGATTACAAAAATAATCATATCGATAGGATCAATCAGGAAAAGGATAAACGCACTCGGAATTGCGCCGATAAACGGACCGAAGAACGGAATGATATTTGTTACACCTATAAGCACAGCTATAAGCGGAGCATAAGGTAATTGAAAAATTGACATTGTGATGAATGTAAGGATTCCGAGAAAAGCGGCGTCAATAATATCGCCAACGAGAAAACGACCGCATTTTGTATCTGTAATATCAATTATTTCATAGATTTTCGGGAGATACTTTATCGGAATAAAAGCAACCGCAAGTTTTTTTATTTGATAACAAAGGGTTTCCTTTGCTGCAAGAAAGTAAACTGAGATAACGATTCCGAGCAGGAAGTTATACACACCGTTACACATTGACATAATTGCGTTGAACACAGCATTTGTTGAATTTCCGAGGAAGCTTGTGATATTACCTGCTGAAATAAGGTTTGTAATAAACTTGAAGAAGTTATTTATTACTTCGCTTGCGTCAATTTCCATACTGAATGTATGGTTAATCCAATGAACAACTGTCTTTGTCATATCTGAAAGAACTCCGCCGTATTGCGGCAGGCTGTTGATAAGACTGAACAGGCT
>CAJMRT010000081.1 GCA_905215855.1 uncultured bacterium | reverse complement strand
TAAACCCGGAGAAGTGTCGGCGGCGGAAGCTCATCGGATTGGTCTGGAGTGGGCGGAAAAAGTTTTCGGGAAAAATCATATGGTTTTGTGTGCGACACATATTGATCGATGTCACGTACATAATCATTTTGCGGTTGCCCCCTATGACCTTGACGGAAAGCACCGGTATGCGAACAAGGAAAGTTTACGGCGTTGCAGAAAAATTTCCGATGAAATTGCAAAAGCTCACGGTCTTTCAATTATTGAAAAGCCGAAGTATCGAGTCAATCACAAGTACGGCGAGTACAAATTACGGCGTGAGGGAAAGTCTTGGAAACAGAATTTGTGTGACGAGATTGACCGACTTGTTGTGAAAGAGAGCGTTAAGAGCATTGACGATTTGATAAAAGAGCTTGAAGCGAAAGGTTATGGAATTAACCGAGGGAAATATCTTGCGATAAAGGTCCGACCGAATCGGAAAGCAATCCGCAGTTTTCGTTTGGGTGACGGATATTCCCTTGAACATCTGGAGTATCGCATTGCAAACAAAAATCTTGAAATGCCGTTGTCCGAAGCGTTAAAGTATCAAGGTATTCAGCGTGAGTATGCTTTGTGTATAAGGCAAATTCAGATTGAGCTTTACCGCAAACCCGAAGCGGACAGGCTGCACCTTGCGACTTATCGGGAGGTTGTGAAATCCTCGGAGCTGCTTTTCTTTTTGCAGGAGAATGATATTCACTCGGCTGATGATTTCAAGAAAGCTGTTGCCGATGCGGACAAGGCTCTTGCTGATTTAAAAAACGAAAAGAGCGAGCTTCTGAAAAAAATTGCAGAGGAAGAAAAGCTGATTGATGAAATTCCGAAATATCTGGAAGTGTTGAACCGTAAACCCTTGCTTGCAAAGGACATCAAGGAGCTTGCGAAATACAATTACATCAAGGACGCAGGAGTGAAATTGGCTGACGATATTTCCGTTCATCAAGAAAAACTTGCGGATATGAAGCGGCAGCTTGTGGAAATGGACGAAAAAATCTCCCTCGCCTTTGAAAAGCGTAAGGAGATTTATGACTTCTATGATTTTTACGATAGCCGAATGAAAAGTGATTATGAGATTCTGCTGGGGCAAGCTAAAGAGGAAATGGAAAGGGTTCGGCTTGCGGAGGAACAGAAAAAGGCGGAACGTGAAGCGGAAGTTCAACAAAATATTCGCAGAAATGATTCTGTTTGCAGGAGAGAAAGATAAAAAATCAACTTGAATAATTATCTTCTTGTAACCACAACGGAATTATTCTGAAAAAATTTAATAACGGCGTCCTAAATGAGATGGACGGAACAGCGAATGAGAGCTATGAAGCAGAAATTTCTGCTTTGTGGCTCTCTTTTTTATCATAACAAAACTATATATCAAAGAAAGGAATAAGAAAATGAACAGAGAAGAAATTATTACACAAATTGCTGCGTTATTATCGCAGCTGATTGAATCAGACAGCAAAGCCGAAATAACTAAAGCTGATGAGCCTGTTGAAATGCTCACCATTAAGGAGTGTACTGAGGTGGCCAAAGGCTTATCCGAGCATACCATACGTCAGCTTGTGGCACAAGGTAAGATTCCGTACATTCGTACAGGTCAGGGAAAACGAGGAAAAATACTTATTCCTAAAACAGCATTGTTTGAATACATTAACAAATCAGCATAATCAACGGCATATTTCTGCGAAAAGGTCTTGACTTTTGCTTTGTAAAGCGTTAAAATATAATTAGCAGAAATATGCCATAAAATCACACATCATAAGGAGAGATGTATTATGGCAAACATTCAAAAGAGAGGTAACTCTTATCGTATAAAGGTATCCTGCGGCTATGACACTCACGGCAAACAGGTAATTCAATCAATGACCTGGAAGCCTGATGAAAATATGACAGAAAGACAGGTTGAAAAGGAACTTCAGCGTCAAGCAGTTTTGTTTGAGGAGGAGTGTCTGAAAGGAAATGTAGTTGCGGCAATAAAATTTGAGGATTTTGCAAGGCAGTGGTTTAAGGAATACGCCGAAATATCACTTAAACAACGCACTGTTGAGGGTTATCATCAAATGGAAAAGCGAATCTACAAAGCTATCGGACATATCCGAATGGACAAGCTGACCGCACGCCACATTCAGAAATTCATACTCAGCCTGTGCAACGCAGAACGTGAGGACGGACGTGACAGAAACGGCGGTAAGCTTTCTACCAAAACTATCAAGCTGTACAAGTCAATGATTTCAACAATATGCGAATACGGCGTAAAAATGCAGATGATTTCAACCAATCCCTGCAAAAATGTGACTATTCCCAAAGTAATCACCCCCGAAAAGGAATATTACTCCATTGAGGAGGCACAGCAGCTTTTTGACTTGTTCAGCCTTGAACCGGAGGAGAACTACAAATATGTATGTTTTTACACGCTTGCGATATACACAGGGTTCAGACTTGGGGAGCTTATGGGTCTGGAATGGAAGGACATCAACTTTGAAACCAATGTAATTACCGTAAACCGAACCTGTCTTTATTCAAAGGCAAAGGGCGGACTCTACACCGAAACGCCCAAAACTGCACAAAGCCTCAGAAGTTTGAAGATACCGCAGGCAGTAATTGATATGCTTGTGAAATGGCGCAGCTTACAGGATATACAGCATAAAAAGATTGGCTCACAATGGATTGAAACAGACCGTATCTTCACAAAATGGAACGGACTTACTCTTGACCGTTCGGCTCCGGGATATTTTTTCAAGCAGTTCTGCAATCGGACAGGAATGAGATATGTTTCAAACCACAGTTTCAGGCATTTAAACGCAAGCCTGCTCATAAATTCTGGCATTGATGTAAAGACTGTACAAAGTTGTTTAGGACATTCAACTGCTACCACAACTTTACAAATCTACGCTCATACCTTCCAGTCGGCACAGGCGGCAGCGATGGAGGCAGTAGCCGAGGCACTTCCTCTAACTTGTTCCGACAAAGCGAAAACGTCATAAAATCAGCAAGCTGCATTAAGCTGCGGCAAACGAATTTACATTTTCACGGTCATTGAATTACCCCAAAAATAAAGACCAACCAATGACCAAAATCGGATTTGAGCAAAAAAACAAGTCCCGAAACAACGCAGGTACGTCATTTCGGGACGATATTCTGGTGCCGCTGACCGGAAATGAATCCGATCGAGCAGATATGGAAAGAGATAAGAAAACGTGGCTTTAAAAATGAAGTCTTTAAATCACTTCAAAAGGTCGTTGACAGACTTTGTGATACTATTTGCTCATTGTCCAATGAAACCATTAAAAGCATTACCGGAAGAGATTGGGTTTTATCTATATGCTGATTGAAGATTAGTATGAGCCTCTTTGTATTTGAGGGCGTAGAAGCGCTTGAACTCCGGGTCGCATCTTCTCAGAGCGTTTGCAGCTTCGCACAAATAGTATTTCAGATGATGG
>CAJMRT010000080.1 GCA_905215855.1 uncultured bacterium | reverse complement strand
CGACCGCAGCTGAAGGCAAAGTCGATTGGCTTTGCGGCAACCCTCCGAAAGACGGATATGTAAGCGGTGTGGGAGCGTACAACGAAAAAGCGGGTTTTCTCAACGCTTTTTCAAAATCTGAAATTGCGGCAATGAAAACCGTTACCCAGCGTTCTCTCGTTTCTCATCCCGAATACAACAAGGGCATAGTTGATGGAGACGCAAATTCGGATTTGTTATACTACACCGATATTTCGGAAGCGGTGGCAAACTACGACAGTTCATATTTTGAAACTACAACCGAAAAGGTTTTTCTTCTTGATGTAAAGCAGGCTAATGCCGTGTGGAAAAATCTCAAAGGTTATTATGTTGCGTATAATAATGACGGTATGGCTTGGCCTTATTGGCTTCGCACTCCTGTTACCGATTGCAATCACGATATGCGTTATATCAGTTCATCGGGTCAGGTCGGTCGTTATGCTCCGTGGTATTCCGATTTGGGCGTAAGACCTGCATTTTATCTCGATTCCGAATATTTTGTTACAACTTCCGGCAGCGGCTCACAAAGCAGTCCTTATATCGGCTCTGCTCCAAATAAGCAAGAGGATGATTATACAATTTCGGAACCTGCCGAGGACGCAAATCCCGATTGGAATGTCAGCACCGAGCAAAGCATTCAGCTCACCCTCGGCCCGTGGTATTCAAATGACGGAAAATATTCTAATCCTACCATCCCTGTTTATACCATCCAAAAAACACGCAGCGACACGGAAAATATGGTTGTTGTCGTTTGCGGCGAGGGATACACAAAAAGTCAGCAGGGCAAATTCATCAATGATGTCAAACGACTTTGGCAGGACGCTATGAAATATGAACCGTATCGCAGTTATGCCGACAGATTCAATGTTTACGCTCTTTGCACAGCTTCCGAATCGACTTTTGACAATGGTGGAAGCACCTTCTTTGATGTTATAGTCGACAAATATAATTCGCCTGTTATTTCTAATAATCTCCACGGAAGTCAGTGGAAAAATCATATTTTTGAGAGATGTATCGGTCCTGAATTTATCGAGAAAATTCACGATGCTCATATCAAAAAAAAGTGTGATCCAAACACAATTCCGTCCGGTTCGGAATATGAGCCTTATTATTATGTTCACGATTATATTGCTCAGTTCGCTATGGTTGTAAACACAAAATCAGATTTCGGCGGTGCTTATAATAACCGTGAATACGGCTTCCATTATTTCATTTCGCCATCAGACAGTTATCGTGCGTCAAAAACTTTTGCACACGAGTTTGGACACGGTTTGCTCGGTCTCGGTGATGAATACAGTAACGGATATTTGCTTGACGATAAGGAACTTAAATCACTCAATCTTTCCTCGGTTGAAGACCCGGAAAAGATAAAATGGCGACAGCTTTTAGGTTTTAGAAACACATATACCTGCCGCAATGCTTACGGCTCAAAAATGCTTGTTTCAAGTTATGAGTGCATAATGAGAGACACAAACTATCAATTCTGTGAGGTTTGCCGTTTGCAGGGCTTCAAGCGAATGTCTCAGCTTGTTAAGGATGTAGACCTTTATGTTGCAACTCCCGAGGTTAAGGAATATACGGGCGCTTATTCAAAGCCGTCTGATTTTACCGACCTTGAAACAAGTTCATATTATAATTACACATATAATCGCAATGACCGACTTTTGAGCGGCAACAGCAAAAGCAGATTTAATACTAATATGAACGGTAAAAAAATCGAGCTTAGAACTGTTATTCAAAACATTTCAGATAAAAATGCACGACAATTAAAATTCAAAATGTGGATTAAGCACTCCGACGGAAGCGTTGCGACCGATTCATCGGGGAATCCGCTTCAAACAGTACAAACCTTTGACATTCCTGTTTGGAATGATAAGGCAAATTTCTGGCCGCTCGGTGCTTTGGATCACATCAAAAGCGACTTTAATTCAGGCTTAAAGAGTTGCTCGCTTATTTATCAAATTCCGTCTGATGCACAGCTTAAGAGCGGCGATACCGTGGCATTTCAGGTGCTCGATGAAAACGGAAATGTGCTTGCAGACGACAATACGGAAACACAGCGCTACACAACCGTTTCAATTCAGTATAAATTTGAGGACGGCTCTGAAATTCCAAACACTGCCGGCGGAACATTTACCGTGCCATACGGCACAAAGCTTGATTTAACACCGGCAAAAACACTTTATGATTATGAATTTATAAAGGTTGACGGCTTGAATAAGCCTATTGTTTCGGACGGAACGGTTGTTACATATTATTACAAAAATAAAAACGAAGAACACACTCACAATCTGACTTTGGTTGCTGCGAAAGCTGCCACCTGCACTACTGCGGGCAATTCCGCATACTACACCTGCGATGGCTGTGACAAGTGGTTCGCAGATGCAACAGGATCGGTAGAAATTACCGATAAAACCAGTGTGAAGATTCCGGCTCCCGGACATACCGCAGGCACAGAATGGAAGTCTGATGATACTAACCACTGGCATGAATGTTCTCGTTGCCACGACAAAAAGGACGAAGCGGCTCACGATTACGGTTCTGACAATGTTTGCGACACCTGCGGATATTACAAAACTGTACCGCACACTCACAATCTGACTTTGGTTGCTGCGAAAGCTGCCACCTGCACAGAGGGCGGTAAGGAAGCATACTACAAGTGCGAAGGTTGTGGCAAGTTCTATGAAGATGTACTCGGTACAAAGGAAATAACCGACCTTGCATCTTGGGGCAATATTGCTAAGATTGCCCACACCACAAAGCAAACCGTAACAAAGGCAACCCCAACAGCAAACGGCAAGATAGTAAATTACTGTTCGGTATGTAAGAAAACTCTTTCAACGACAGTAATTCCAAAGGCATCAAGCATAAAGCTTAAAGCAACATCATTAACATATAACGGAAAGGTTAGAACACCTAAGGTTATTGTTAAGGACAGAACAGGAAAGACACTTGTTAAGAATACTGACTATACTGTGTCTTATGCAAAAGGCAGAAAGTATGTTGGCAAGTACGCAGTAAAGATTACCTTTAAGGGTAAATACAGCGGAACAAAGACGCTTTATTTCACAATCAAGCCAAAGGCAACAAGTATTTCCTCACTTAAAGCAGGTTCAAAGAAGTTTACAGTAAAGTGGAAGAAGCAGGCTACACAGACAACAGGCTATCAGGTACAGTACAGTGCCTCAAGTAAATTCAGCAAGGCTAAGACCGTAACAGTAGGCAAGAATACAACAGTATCAAAGAAAATTTCAAAGCTTTCGGGCAAGAAAAAGTATTATGTAAGAGTTCGCACCTATAAGACAGTTAAGATTAACGGCAAATCCATAAGGATTTATTCAGGCTGGTCAAAAGCTAAGACTGTTACAACAAAGAAATAACAGATAGCTAACCATTTAAGGATGGCGGTAGCGGAGTTTCCGCTGCCGCCTTTTCCTTACGAAAAGGATTTCTTCGGAAGTCCCTTTCCGAAAGGCGGCAAAAAAAGCGCTTTGCCGATTTTCGGAAAGAAATCGAACAAGGAGAAATCAAATGGACGAACAAGAAAAAGAAATTGAAGAAATACTCAGAACATTTGACAAAGCACCTTCGCCTTCGTCAGAGAATAGTGTTCAAAGTCATTTTAGTGCGATTGGGGGCATTTATGACTGAGACTTTTGAGAGACATCGCTCAAATCAAAATCGTAACACGAATTGAAATGAGCAAAACTCCGAGCGAATACAGAAAATCATATTTATAACCGTTGACTTTATAAAATC
>CAJMRT010000079.1 GCA_905215855.1 uncultured bacterium | reverse complement strand
AAGGGGTGCGAGGTCAGTGAAAATCTCTTCTACCATAGGAGCTATCTCTATGCGGTCGGCACACGATACTGTCCTAAGCTCACTCATTTCCAACAGGGTTTTTGTCATTTGCGTCATTCGTTCGGTCTGCTCACGCAACAATCGGAGGAACTCCGCCGTTTCCGGCAATACCTCGGGATGCTCTGCCGAAAAAAGTTCAAGCTGTGCCTGCATAAGCGAAAGCGGCGTGCGCAACTCATGTGCGGCGTTTCCCGTGAACTGTCGTTGAGCGGTAAATCCCTCATCAAGACGGTCAAGCATCCGATTGAACGACTTGACAAACTGTCTCAGTTCAGGCGGAACTTCTTCGGTTATCTTCATATCCGTCAAATTGTTAGGTTGAACCTTTTCAACCCGAGCGGTAAAAGTACGCAGAGGTTTCAGTGCATGCCCGCTTAAAAAATACGCAAGCACACCGCCTAACAATGTTGCCGCCGCCGTAATATACCAATTGGTAGCGATAAAGGATTCCTGTGCTCCGTTAATTACGATAGTCAATTCACGATCAAGCTTTTCGTGTTCGGGATCGAAAAAGTCAGGTTCTCCTTTGTCCGTATCACCGTAACCTGTAACATAAGAGCCTATGGAATCCATATAATGGCTGCCGGAATAGCCGATAAGAACATTCATAAAAATACAGGTAGCTCCGATAAGGAGTGCTGTCATCAGAGTTATGCGCCATTGCAAGGATAGCCTTTTCATACTTTTTCTTCCTCCATAACATATCCTTCACCAATGCGATTGCGAATCGGGTCATAGCCGAGTGCCGCACGCAGTTTCTTTCGTAATGCAGAAATATGTACCCTTATTGAATTGCTGAAATTGTCAACACTGTTATCCCAAACATGGTCGAGCAGTTCTTCCTGACTGACGGGGCGACCTTGATTAAGAAGTAAATATTCAAGTATTCCGATTTCTTTTCGGGTAAGTGACAGCTCCTGACCGTCAGCAACGGCAACACGGGCTTTGGTGTCAAAAGCAACCTTTCCGCAGTTCAAAACAACATTATTTTGTGTAAACCGCCGGCGAGTCAGACTGCGTATTCTTGCCTCAAGCTCCTCCAAATGAAAAGGCTTTGTCAGGTAATCGTTTGCCCCGGCGTCCAGTCCCTCCACCTTGTCGGCAACCTCACAGCGTGCCGAAAGAATTAACACTCCGGTATCTCTGTCGGTTTGTCGCAGAGTTCGCAGTACCGTCATCCCGTCTGCACCGGGTAAATTCAGATCAAGTAAAACAAGATCGTACTTTTCCATTCCAAGCAACTCAATTGCTTTGTTTCCGTCATAGCAAAAATCAACGCTGTATGCCAGTCTTTTAAGGCTACGAACAATTGTCTCGCACAGCGCACGCTCGTCTTCAATTACTAAAATACGCATAAAAACTCTCCTTGTTATGTTTTAATATTTCTTTGATAATTTAATTATATCGCTAAGGCATAAAGTTTTTGTTAAATTTTCGTTCTTAACAGAGATTTTACATCCTCTGTGCTACAATGAAAGCACAAAAGAAAGGGGTGACCGAATTGACTCGAAAGAAAAAAGCCGTATTTCAGATCGTGCTGATTATCTGCGGAATTACGATGCTGTGTTACGGAGCCCTGCGAGGAGAAGCAGAAACCGTGTTAAGCAAGGCAATCCGGCTGTGTTTGGAGTGTGTGGGAATTGGATAACAAAGAACCGAAGAAAAAAAGAGGCGGTGTATCGCAGTTCCTCTCACGCTTTCGATGGCTGATTCAAGCAGGAGCAACTTTGCTGAGTAATATTCATCTGCCGAATTTTTTTAAGGGCGGAATTTATCAAGGCAAAGGAAAGGCTGTTTGTGTGCCGGGACTGAATTGCTATTCCTGCCCGGCGGCATCGGGAGCCTGCCCAATCGGCTCGTTTCAGGCAGTGGTGGGTTCGTCAAAATTCAGTTTTTCATATTATATCACAGGATTCCTCATATTGATAGGGGTTCTGCTCGGGCGGTTTATCTGCGGTTTTTTGTGTCCGTTCGGATGGCTTCAGGAACTGTTACATAAGGTGCCGACAAAAAAGCTTCCCACTAAAAAGCTGAAACCGCTGACATACATAAAATATGCAGTTTTGCTTTTTGCTGTATGTTTACTGCCGATGCTCATTACAAACGATGCGGATATGGGAGATCCTTTTTTCTGTAAGTATCTTTGTCCTCAAGGGGTACTCGAGGGGGCAATCCCTCTTTCCGCTGTCGATTCGGGAATCCGTGCCGCACTGGGTACGCTCTTTTCGTGGAAGCTGGGCATATTGATCGCAGTAATCGTACTGAGTGTGCTTTTCTACAGACCGTTCTGTAAGTGGCTGTGTCCTCTCGGTGCATTTTATGCATTGCTTAACAAGGTGTCACTTTTCGGAATGAAAGTAGACAAACACAAGTGCATTTCCTGTGGAAAATGTGCCAAAGCATGCAAGATGGATGTAGATGTAACCAAAACTCCCAACCATACCGAATGCATACGCTGCGGTAAGTGTATCCGTGCCTGTCCTGTCGAGGCGGTCAGCTTTTGCTACGGCTTTGGCAAAGGAAAAGAAAATGATTGTCCCGCTAAAAAAGCGGAAACAGCAAAACAAAAAATTGAAACAGAAATTAAAACAGGAATTGAAACAGAAAAGGAGTAAACACTATGAAAACGACTAAAATTTTAAGCTTACTGACTGCCCTGATGATGTTGTTAAGCTTTGCCGCCTGTGGCACAGCCAAAGGCAATACGACGAATACTACTGCAAATAAGAAAAGCGAAACGGCTATGCTGACAGCTGTGAATCCGAAAACAAAAGACGAGGCCGCCGACCTGCATCAAAAACTGATGGCACAGGAAAATGCTATTCTTTCCGAAAACAGCAAGCTTTGGGAAAAGGTATTTGCTTCAGCCGATAAAGGTATGGCGATGAATGAGGACGGCAAAAACTACGGCGATTTTCTTCTGAAAACAATTGACGGTATCAAGGATCAGTTCAGTGCTGATGAGTTGAAGCTGCTTAATGAAGGCGCCGAAGAGATTAAGGAAATTGAAGGAAAGCTGACAGTTTTGGAACAAAAATTTCCCGGATGCGGAGAAAAACCGTCTGATGGAGATATGAGCGTTCCGGCTGAAAACGGTAAGCCCATCGAAAAGGATAATCTTATGAAATTCCCGACATTTGACGGCAAGGATCTTGACGGAAATGAAGTTAAGAGCAGTACGCTTTTTGCAAAAAATACCGTTACTGTAGTAAACTTCTGGTTTACCACCTGCAATCCCTGCGTGGAAGAACTTGCCGACCTGGAAGCTCTGAATAAACAGCTTGCAAAAAAAGGCGGAGCAGTAGTCGGAATCAATTCATTTACACTTGACGGTGACAAAACGGCTATCTCTGACGCAAAGAATATTCTGGCAAAAAAGGGTGTGACCTACAAAAATATTTGGTTTGATTCAAAAAGTAAAGCCGGAGAATTCACATCCGGATTGTACTCCTACCCCACAACTTATGTTGTCGATAAAAACGGTAATATTGTGGGAGAGCCGATTGTCGGTGCAATAACCTCCGAAAAGCAGTCTGAAAAGCTGCAAAAGTTGATTGATCAGGCAATTGCAAACAGCAAGAACTGATGTGTGCCTGTCCCGACAAAGTATCAATAATGCATATTTTCAGGTTCTGTAAATTTCACATATAGATTCCAACAAATATGCCAATAATTAAGCCCATATAATTTTTCGTACAACAAAACCTCCTGCAACGGATTTTACTCTGTGCAGGAGGTTTATTCTTATTTCGATATTTTATATTTCACGCAGATTGTAAAATGAAGATGAAACAATAAAAAAGAATATCCATAGAAACGATTTCGTAGTAGAATTAAGTTACCACAACAAA
>CAJMRT010000078.1 GCA_905215855.1 uncultured bacterium | reverse complement strand
CTTTGACGCTGTTGTGGGAAATGTTCCTTTCGGAGATTACAAAGTCGATGATAAGGACTACAACAAGCACAAATTCTATATCCACGATTATTTTGTGGCAAAGTCCATTGACAAGGTTCGCCCCGGCGGTGTGCTTGCCGTTGTCACCTCAAAGGGGACAATGGACAAGGAAAATCCCGAAATGCGAAAATATATCGCACAAAGAGCGGAGCTTCTGGGGGCAATCCGTTTGCCCAATGATGCGTTCAAGAAAAACGCAGGCACAGAGGTCACATCGGATATTCTTTTCTTCCAAAAGCGTGAAAGACCTATTGAGATAAAGCCCGATGAAGTGGAATGGCTGTCAAAGGGTACAACGGAAAACGGCTTTTCGGTAAATAACTATTTCGTAAATCACCCCGAAATGGTTCTCGGAACAATTGCGGAAGCAAATCAGATATACGGTCCTACCGAGAATACACAGGTGATTCCAATCGAGGGGGCAGACCTTAAAACTCAGCTTTCCGAAGCCGTAAAGAATATTCACGGCACATATATCCCTCAGACAAAAAAAGCGGAAAAGAAAAAGGAAGCGGAGGAAGTTATCCCTGCTCCTGCAAATTCCCGTACATACAGCTATTATGCTGTTGACGGCAGTATCTATTACCGCACCGACGGCGAAGATATGAGCAAGGTAAACCTTTCGGGCGAACCTCTGAAAAGAGCTTTGTCTATGGTTGAGATCCGTGATACAGTTCGTGAGCTTTTGGATATGCAGCTAAATAATGCGGACAATTCACTTGACAGCAATATTGCTGTTATGCGTTCAAAGCTCAATCAGACATACGATGCATTTACCGAAAAATACGGACATTTTGACGAAAAGAAAAATGCCCGTCTGTTCAAGGGCGATGATGGATACAGCTTCCTTACAGCACTTGAAGCAAGGGACAAGGACAGCGGAGAATACACAAAAGCCGATATTTTCTATCACGATACAGTCAAGCCAAACAGCGTAGTAGAGCACGTTGAAACGGCACAGGAAGCACTTATTTTATCCGTTGCCGAAAGAGCAAAGGTAGATTTTGATTATATGACCGAGCTTTGCGGAATGGATAAAAATACCCTTATAAATGAGCTTGAGGGTCAGATATTCCGACTTCCGCAGGAAGAAGAAAAGTATGTGACTGCAGATGAATACCTGACGGGAAATATCCGGCTGAAGCTCCGTGAGCTGAACAATGCTCCCGACGGAATGAATGTAAGCAGGCACAGAGAAGCTCTTGAAGCTGCAATGCCAAAGCGAGTTGAAGCAAAGGACATTTCCGTCAAGTTTGGCTCACATTGGGTAGCCTCGGAATTTGTAACACAGTTCATAAACGAGAAGTTCAGACCGAGCTGGAAGAGCAACATAGAAGCACAATACAGCAAGGTATCGGGCAAGTGGAAGATAGAGGGTGCATCAAAATCCGATAAGCAGAGTTATACGGCAACTCACGATTTCGGCACAAGGCGGAAAGATGCTTATGCAATCCTTGAGGGTATTCTCAATCACGAAGATCTGACTGTCAAAGACCCGAAGCTTGATGAATACGGCAATCCTGTCCGTGATTCAAGGGACAATATTGTCAAGGTGACAAATCACGAGGAAACCAAGGCTGTTCAGTCTATGGCAAGAAAAATCGAAAACGAATGGCAGGACTGGATATTCAAAGACCCCGACCGAAGAACTGCACTTGTGGATAAATACAACGAGGTATTCAACAGTATCAGGCACAGAGAATATGACGGCTCACATCTTAATTTTGTCGGTATGAACAGCGATATAACCCTTAAAGAGCATCAGAAAAACGCTGTTGCAAGAGCGTTATACGGCGGAAATACGATGCTTGCTCATTGTGTGGGAGCAGGGAAAAGCTATGAAATGATAACCATAGCAATGGAGGGCAAACGTCTTGGACTGCACACAAAATCCCTGTTTGCCGTACCCAATTCCCTTACGGAGCAGATGGGCAGAGATTTCAAAAAGCTGTATCCTGCCGCAAATATCCTTGTTGCCGCAAAGAAAGACTTTGAGCCTAAAAACCGCAGAGAGCTTTTTGCAAAAATTGCAACAGGCGAGTGGGACGCAGTAATTGTCGGACACTCACAGTTCGACCGTATGGGACTTTCAAAGGAACGTATGGAAAAATATATGCAGGCTGAAATAGGCGATCTCCGTGAACAGCTTGAAGAAGCGAAAGACAAGGACGGAAGCAAGAGCTTTTCCGTTAAGGAGATTGAAAAGACAATAGCCCGTTATGAAAAGAAGGTAAAGGACAGTTCCGAAAAGGTAGCAAAGGACGATTATATCGACTTTGAAGAAATGGGCTTTGACAAAATTTTTGTGGACGAGTGCCATCTATACAAGAATCTGGGTACAGCAACAAAAATGTCTAATGTTGCAGGCATAGGCACAACAGGTTCGGGCAAGGCGGCTGAACTGCTTATGAAAACCAAGTATTTCGATGAACTCACAGACGGAAAGGGTATGGTTTTTGCCAGCGGCACGCCTGTTGAAACAGGCTATCTACGGTCAAAAATGCCGATTTTACGTTGTTGTATAGCAAAAAACGATTATCACATTTTAGCTGTGTGATAATCGTTTTTTGTCATAGTATATATTATTGCAGAAAAATTTGACATTTCAATAATGCTGAGATATAATGTTATTAAATAATGTTCAATTTGCGATTTGTTTACTTTACTATAAAAAGGGGGATATATATGAAAATTGCAGTGTGTGATGATGAACAGATTTACTTGAATAAAATACATAAAGAATTACTGGAGCTTGAAGGATATGCAGGTGAGTTTAAAATAACTGAATACCTCTCTGGTGAAGAATTGATTGCTGATTTTTCTGCAAATGTATATGATATAATTGTACTGGATATTGAAATGAAGCAGATGAGCGGAATGGAGACTGCGGAGTATATTCGGAAGCTGGACACCAAAACAACAATTATATTCCTTACAAATTATGACAGCTTTGCTCCAAAAGGATATCTTGTCGGAGCATTCAGATACGTATTGAAAGATCAGCCGTATGAATTATATATTCAACAATTAAAAGATACCATACAGTCTGTATATAATAAACGGCAGTATATGCTTGTAAATATAAATGGTGAAATACGAAAAATACCGATAGATGAAATAATATATGTTGAGGTATTTGGACATAATTTGCAGTTATATATGACCGATACGAATAATATTTCATATAAAGGAAAATTAAAAGATGCAGAAGAATATCTTACAGGTTTTGATTTCGTCAGAACCGATAAAAGTCATTTGGTCAATGCGGACAAAATCAAATCAAAGACCGGCGATGTTTTGCTTATGGAAAATGACATAAGAATTTATGTCAGCAGAAAATACGACAAATCAGTTTCAAATGCATTTATGCTGTGTGTCAGAAGAAGGTGCGGCTGATGTATGACATAATAGAAATCATCAATTCCTGCTTTGAGGCTTGTATTATTATGTTTTATCTGGACAGAAGTTTAGGTGGAAAACGCAGATACGGAAAAATATCAATAGTAATTGCGTCAATATTTATAGCTGTTCTTTTGTCATTGGCTGCACTGACAGGCGGAAATCCGACCATTCAAATTATAACAACTTTTTTTCTGATGCTGGGAGCAAGTTCTGCAATTTATGATGAAAGATGGATAAAAAAACTGTTTACGGCAGGAATATTTATAGTTATAATTTTTGTCTCGGAATCAATATTTATGTGTCTGCTCTATCTGCTGAATTTGGGAACACCCGAAGATCTCAGCTCAGATAATATAGGAAGAATAATCGGAATGCTTGGTTCAAAAATATTGTACTTCTGGTTTTCAGTGTATGTATGTCATTTCTTAAATAAAAAGATAAAAGAAATATCACTTAAAAACTGGGCGGCTATGATCTGTATTCCTTTATTAAGTGTTATAATACTCAATAGTATATTTATT
>CAJMRT010000077.1 GCA_905215855.1 uncultured bacterium | reverse complement strand
TTCACTAACCATCCTTTTTTGGGTAAATAGTTGAAATTGCAAAAATTCATTAATTCGTTGTTGATTTAGACAAAAATTAATGATAAAATATAGATAAGATGAACAATGGAGGTGAGATCTTGTTTTCTGTACCGGTTTCCGTTAAAAATAAAAAAGAAATGATTGATATGTTTGAAACTCTTGCTCACTTTCCGGATACAGTAATGATGCTAAGAAACGGCGATAATACTGTTGATGCTCATTCGTTGATGGGATTTTTTGCAATTGACGAAAAAATTCCGATTGAACTTCTTCTTGAATCAGAACCTGATGATAATCTCAAACAGGCGATTTCTAAATTTGCTTTTGTTAATGCATAAAAATAATATATACATACTGTTAAGCCCTATGACCAAAGTCATAGGGCCTTTTTGTTTGTGCTTCTAGTTATGAATTTTTATCAACAACATGGAACTTTTTAAGGTTTCCTGTCTTTTCGCTTCTCTTGTCAAGTTCGGAAAGAACATCTTCAAGCGGAATGCCGAGCTTTACCATCATTACAGTAAGATGATAGATAAGGTCTGCAATTTCATAAACAGTTTCGCTGTTATCATCATTTTTTGCCGCAATGATTGTTTCACTGCACTCCTCACCTACTTTTTTAAGAATCTTGTCAATTCCTTTATCAAGAAGGTAACAAGTGTATGAACCCTCTTTTGGATTATCTCGTCTGTTTTCTACTGTAGCATAAAGTGCTTCAAGAACTTCTCTGTCGTTCATATTAAAATTCTCCTCATTTTAATTTTTTGAAAAAGCAGGAATGATTTCCCGTGTGGCAGGCCGCACCTGTCTGTTCAACCGTGATGAGCAATGTATCGTCATCGCAGTCGGCATATATATCAATTACCTTTTGTAAATGACCTGATGTTGCACCCTTGTTCCAAAGCTCCTGACGGCTTCTTGACCAGAACCATGTGTAACCGGTTTCAAAAGTTTTTTGCATACTTTCACGGTTCATATATGCAAGCATAAGCACCTCACCCGTTGACTTTTCCTGAATAATTGCAGGAATAAGCTCGGATTTTACAAAATATTTATCAAGATCCATAATTACCTCAGATTTTATTTGTTACTTCAATCGCCTGTTTCAAATCGAGCGAACCTGTATAGATAGCCTTGCCGCAGATTGCACCGTAGACATCGAGTTCTGCAAGATTTACGATATCCTTGAGAACTGCAACACCGCCGCTTGCGATAATATTACAGCTGACTTCGTGAGCAAGATCATCAAGCTGTTTAAGGTTAGGACCTGCAAGAGTACCGTCCTGATCAATGTCTGTGAACACAACAGTCTTTACTCCGACATCTTCCATACGCTTTGCAAGCTCAATGTAGTTGATTTCCGAATTGTCAATCCAACCTTCTGCACGAACCATGCCTTCCTTTGCATCAATGCCTACTACAATTCTCTCACCGTATTCTTTTACGGCATCAATAACAAGCTGCTGGTTTTTAACTGCGGCTGAACCGAGAATAACACGGTTTATTCCTCTTGAAAGATAATATTCAACCGCTTTCATATCACGGATTCCTCCGCCAACCTCAACAGAGAGTCCCGAGGCTTTTGCAACATCTGCAATAAGATCGGCATTAACAAGCTTTGCATCTTTTGCACCGTCAAGGTCAACCATATGCATCCACTCTGCACCTGCGTCAGCAAAGCCCTGAGCGGCAATATACGGGGACTCTGCTACCTTCTGAACGGTTGCATAATCACCCTTAAAAAGACGGACACAATTGCCGTCTTTTATGTCAATAGCGGGTAAAATAATCATTATAACACTCCTTTAGTAGAAAGAAGTACATTTGAAGAATTTTGCTTTACTGCAAGACGGAGTGCGTGCGCGCAAGCCTTGTACAAAGCCTCTGTGATATGGTGAGAGTTGTCACCGTAAACAGATTTGAGGTGAAGTGTGATCTGTGCGTTAAATGCAAATGCACGCATAAATTCTACTGTCATTGAACAGTCGTAGCCGCCGCATCTTTCCTGCGGAAAATCAGCATCGAATACAAGATAAGGTCTGCCGCTGATGTCAACAGATGCAAACGCAAGCGCTTCGTCCATAGGAACATAAAAACTGCCGAATCTCTCAATTGACTCTTTGGTTGAAAGAGCCTCTGTAAATGCTTTGCCGAGAACTATACCTGTGTCTTCAACGGTGTGGTGCTCGTCAACATAGAGGTCGCCTTTTACCGAAACCTCCAGTCCGAATCTGCCGTGAGTGGCAAACGAATTGAGCATATGGTCAAAAAAACCTATGCCTGTATCAATTTTAATATCGCCGCCGTCAAGATTTAGTTTTAGCTTTATGTCGGTTTCCTTCGTTTTACGCTCAACATATGCACTGCGCATATAATCACCTCGATAAATAAGTTTTAATGCAACTTATCAGTTCTTCGTTTTCTTCTTCTGTGCCAACGGAAATTCTGATGTAATCGCCCATAAAACGGATTACAATTGAATTGTCCTTTAGATAGTTCCACAAGTCTTTGCCGAATGATGTTTTAACAAAAACAAAGTTTGCACAACTGTTGTAAACCTTAAAATCATCGGAAAGAGCGGACAACTCTAATAAGTCATTATACAGCTTTTCTCTGTTTCTGACAATTGTTTTTTGTCTATTTTTGAGATAATCTTTATTTTTATATATTATACTGCCGACAACCTGAGAAAATGTGTTCACATTGTACGGAGATTTTACCGCTTTTACAGCTCTTGAAATTGTTTCATTGGCAACGGCAAAACCGAGTCTGAGTGCCGCTGAGCCTACTGCCTTTGATGCGGTTCTGAAAATAATGAGATTTGAATACTTTTCAACCTCATTTATAAGACTCTGATCCCAGAAATCCATATATGCTTCGTCAAGAATTACAAGTGCATTTACGCTTGTGACAAGCCTGCGTGCATCTTCGGAGGACATACCCTGCCCTGTCGGATTGCATGGGTTTGAAAAGAGTAAAAGTTTGATATTGTCACGATTTACCTTTTCAATAAGTGCATCCGTATCAATTGAAAGGTCGTCGGATTTGATAAATGTGTCACATTCAACCTCACAGATTGATGAATAGAATTTGTACATTGAAAAATCGGGAGCAACACAAAGCATCCTGTCCCCTTTTTCCATAAATGCAGCTTCAATCAAAAAGATAAGTTCATCTGAGCCGTTACCTGCGGTTACATATTTTGGATTGATTCCGTAATAATCCGCAAAAGCCGTAACAACCTTTTCCGCAAGCGGATCGGGATAGCGATTGAAATCAATTGTATCAATTGCATTTTTGATTTCTTTTTTGACGAAATCAGGATAATTTTCGGGACATTCGTTTGCATCAAGTCGAATTTTATATGTACCGCTGATTGGTTCATACGGTTCAAGTTCACGAATTTTTTTGTTTAATTCATAAGACATTGCATAACTTCCATTCTTATTTCATATCAAAACGCACTTTAATTGAATTTGCGTGTGCTGTAAGTCCTTCTGTTTCTGCAAAGCGAACTACATCTTCGGCATCTTTTCTCAAAGCGTCTTCCGTATAGTAAATAAAGCTTGATTTTTTTACAAAGCTGTCTACCGAAAGAGGTGAGAAAAATCTTGCCGTGCCGCTTGTCGGAAGAACATGATTAGGACCGGCAAAATAGTCGCCCAGAGGTTCGGGACTGTAGTTGCCGAGAAATACAGAGCCGGCATTATCAAGCTTGCCGACATACTCCATTGGGTTTTCACAACAAACCTCAAGATGTTCGGGAGCAAGCTCGTTAGCAAATTCAATCGCCTGTGACATATCACTGCATACAATAACTGCACCGAAATTATCAACCGATGAACGGATAATATCTTTTCTTGAAAGAGCAGTCATCTGCTTTTCAAGCTCTGTTTCAGTTTCTTTGGCAAGCTCTTCGCAGTCGGTAAGCAGAATTGCAGACGCAAGCCTGTCATGCTCTGCCTGACTCATAAGGTCTGCGGCAAGGAATTTGGGATTTGCAGACTTATCGGCAATGATGAGTATTTCACTCGGACCGGCAATCATATCAATGTCAACTGTTCCGTAAAGAAGCTTTTTTGCTGTTGCAACAAAGATATTGCCGGGTCCTACGATTTTGTCAACCTTCGGTACAGTTTCTGTACCGTATGCAAGTGCGGCAATCGCCTGTGCACCGCCCATGAGGAAGATTCTGTCAACACCTGCTACCTTT
>CAJMRT010000076.1 GCA_905215855.1 uncultured bacterium | reverse complement strand
ATGCGTAATTCTGAATGTATAGTGAACGTAACAAATTAATTAAAAATTAAAATCCGCTGTAAATATGCGGCAACATCCGCACTAAGACTATAATTATAATCCGTAAAATATCAGTAAAATATACAAATTTTATTCCCGTAATTATGGCAACACATAGCTACCCTATCATAGTTTTTCATTTTATTTTACCGCACTTCATACTGTAATGTCAAGAAATTTTCACAACAAACACAAAATCCAAGGTTTGCAATCCGCATAACAAAGGCAATTTTATGCATAAAAATTTGAAAATGCTGTAATAATAAAATCCGTAAGAGTTTGTCGGTACAATTTTCAACTGCCATATATATGTATAAATTTCAAAATTTGTTCAAACACCTACCAAAGTTATCAGAATTATATCAAATAATGGGTTGCAATTGTCGATTGACCGTATTATAATCTATGTAGTGCAGATATAATTGCATTTTGAATATTTGAATGATGAATACACTCTGAATTAAAAGGAGAATTGTTTTTTGAAACAAGTTGAAATTTTTACAGACGGTGCTTGCAGCGGAAATCCCGGTCCCGGCGGTTGGGGTGCTGTTTTAATGTATAACGGTCACGAAAAGGAAATTTCAGGCGGTGAGGCTAACACAACCAACAACCGTATGGAACTCTCGGCTGTTATCAATGCACTCGCCATGCTCAAGGAGCCGTGCAAGGTAACTTTGTACAGCGACTCGCAGTATGTTTGCAACGCACTAAAACTCGGCTGGGCTAAAAAGTGGAAAGCAAACAACTGGATGCGTAATAAAAAGGAAAAGGCTTTGAACCCCGAACTATGGGACAGGCTTCTTACCCTGTATGATACCCACGAGGTAGAAATCGTCTGGGTAAAGGGACACGCAGGTCATCCCGAAAACGAGCGTTGCGACCGACTTGCCGTTGCAGCCGCAAAACAATTTGCATAACAATAAACTTATATAAAGGTGGATATAAAATGAGATATGTTTATGCCGACAACTCGGCTACTACAGCACTTTCACCGAAGGTGCTTGAAAAAATGATGCCATACCTCACCGAGGTTTACGGAAACCCGTCAAGCATTTATACAATCGGTGCAAAGGCAAAGGCTGCCGTAGAAACTGCAAGAGAAAACATTGCAAAGAATCTCGGTGCGGCTAACCCGAACGAAATTTACTTTACCTCAGGCGGAAGTGAATCCGACAACTGGGCACTCAAGGGTGTTTGTCACGCCCTAAAGGCAAAGGGCAAAAAGCACATCATTACTTCAAAGTTTGAACATCATGCTATTCTTCACACATGTGAGGCTCTTGAAAAGGAGGGCTTTGAGGTTACTTATCTTGATGTTTACGAAAACGGTATTGTTCATCCCGAGGATGTTGAAAATGCAATTCGTGAAGATACGGCTATAGTTTCGATTATGTATGCAAACAACGAAATCGGTACAATTCAGCCGATTTCCGAAATCGGTGCAATTTGCAGAAAGCACGGTGTTCTTTTCCATACAGACGCAGTTCAGGCGGCAGGTTATGTCAAGATTGATGTTCAAAAAGAAAACATTGATCTTCTTTCAATGACAGCACACAAGCTCCACGGTCCGAAGGGCTGCGGTCTTCTCTATATCAGAAAAGGTGTAAGAATTGAAAACCTCATCTGCGGCGGTGCTCAGGAGAGAAACAAGCGTGCAGGTACCGAAAATGTTGCAGGCATCATCGGTCTTGACGCCGCACTTCAGCTTGCAGTTGACGGTATGGACGAGAGAAACGCAAAGCTTGAAAAGATGCGTGACAGACTTATTGACGGTCTTTTAAAGATTGAGCGTTCAAGAATAAACGGCGACCGAGTTCACAGACTCCCCGGCAATGTTAATATGTGCTTTGAGGGAATCGAGGGCGAAAGTCTTCTTTTAAGGCTTGACCTCAAGGGTGTTTCGGCATCATCGGGTTCGGCTTGTACATCAGGCAGTCTTGACCCAAGCCATGTACTTCTTGCAATCGGTCTTCCCCACGAGATTGCTCACGGCAGTATGCGTCTTTCATTCTCTGACGACAATACAGAGGAAGATATTGATTACATTCTTGAAATCGTTCCCGAAATTGTTTCATACCTCAGAAGTATGTCGCCCCTTTGGGAAAAGATTAAAAAGCAGGAAGCTCAGGGCTGATTGACAACCCGTTAAAATTCGTATAGAATTGAATAGATATTTGGCAACAATATATTCAGGAGGATTAAAATGGCTTATTCGGAAAAAGTAATGGATCATTTCGCTAATCCGAGAAATGTAGGCGAAATTGAAAACGCAGACGGCATCGGCGAGGTCGGCAACTCAAAGTGCGGCGATATTATGAAAATGTACATTAAGGTTGATAACGATATCATCACAGATGTAAAATTTAAAACATTCGGCTGCGGTGCGGCTATTGCAACAAGCAGTATGGCAACAGAGCTTATCAAGGGCAAGTCAATCAATGACGCTCTCAAGCTCACAAACAAGGCAGTTATGGAGGCTCTTGACGGACTTCCGCCTGTCAAGGTTCACTGCTCTGTTCTTGCAGAACAGGCAATCAAGGCAGCCGTTTCGGACTACTACAAAAGAAGAGGCGTTGATCCCGAGCCAATCGTGGGCAATGTTCCCGAATGTGACAGCTGTGGCTGTGAAGGCTGATTAACTTAAAATCATACATCTGCCCGACTCTGCAAAAAGTCGGGCATTTTTTATTTAAAACTGCAAATAATACCGTTAGGAGGATAATTATGACAGAGTTAAAAATCGAAAACGGCAAAATAAAAAATATCAAAAAAAGTCAGGTGCTTGCGCTCAAAGAGCAGGTAAGCTGTCAGAAAGGTCAGGTTGTAAGCAAAACTCTTGTACAGAACAACGCCGTAAGCGTTACTCTTTTCGCATTTGACAAGGACGAAGAAATCAGCACGCACGAATCAGAAGGCGACGCATTTGTGACTTGTCTTGACGGGGTGGGCAAAATTACAATTGACGGTGTTGAACACATTCTCAAAGAGGGTGAATCAATCGTTATGCCTGCAAAGCATCCGCACGCTGTATACGGCAGAGAGCAATTCAAAATGTTACTTGTCGTGGTATTTTAAATTTTTACAACCGATAATTTTAAGAACATTCCGAACAACACAGACAGCATTATTGACGCAGCCGACATTCGGAATATGTCACTTGGCAATTTTCAATACAAATACGCACCGAGAGAACGGTTTCAGCTGTTTCTCTTTCAACACATCGGCAGTCAGTACAAGTATTATTGTACGCTGCAAAGAAAAAAACGATTGAAATCCGAAAGGAAATCAATCGTTTTTTGTTTGTATAATATTTAATTTTACAGCATATCAGCCGATTGCTGCATTAAAGATTTTTTCGCTGTTTTTCATCAAGCTGTCAACAGCCTGCCGACCGCATTTTTTGGCAATGCATTCAATTGCGTCGCTGTAAAGCTCGGGTGTATTGTGACTGAATGAATGTGCATCCGTACCGATAATATCGATAAGTCCCGCACTTACAAGCTTTAACATTCTGCGGCGTTTCATCATCGGAGCTTTCTTTGTGTAATTTGAAATATTTGTCTGAATAACAACACCGAGCCGTTTTAAATCTTCAATCACATCAGGATTGTCAACAAGAAAGCTGTAACGCTCAACATGAGGAATTACGGGAATAAGTCCCTGTTCGCTCATAAGCCTGTCGAGCATCTCATATGAATTACCGGAAAATGTCGAATTATATGCAAATTCAGTCAGGATATAGTTTGAATTTCCGTAGTTTATGCCCGTAATATTTTCATTATTAAAAAGATACTTTGTAACATAAACCTCTGTTCCGAGAACGATATTCATACCGTTCGGAATGTGCGGTTTGAATTTTTCAAACTTTTCCGCCCTCTCGGCAATAAAATCTTCAATGCTGATTTCATTTGTATAAAAATGAGGTGTAAGACAAACATTCGTTACTCCCTGCTTTTCAAGGCAGGAGAGCAATTTCAAGCTGTCCTCAAGCGTTTTTGCACCGTCATCAATATTCGGCAATATGTGCGAGTGCATATCATAAAACTGCATACCGTTCTCCAATTAAAGTGCCTCACAAACACGGTCGCCCATTTCGTCACAGCCAACCTTTGTGAAACCCTCTTCATAGATATCGGGCGTACGGTAGGTTTCAAGAACCTTTGCAACAGCTGCCTCAATTGCGTCTGCCGCCTCGCTCTGATCAAGTGAATAACGGAGCATCATTGCAACAGAAAGAATTGTAGCAAGCGGATTTGCGATATTCTGACCAGCAATGTCAGGAGCAGAACCGTGAATAGGCTCATAAAGACCGAGCTTACTGCCTGAAAGGCTTGCAGATGCGAGCATACCGATTGAGCCGGCAATCATTGATGCCTCGTCAGAAAGAATATCACCGAAGATATTTGATGTGAGAATAACATCAAACTGACGGGGATTTCTTACAAGCTGCATAGCGCAGTTGTCAACATACATATGGTTAAGCTCAACCTCGGGATAATCCTTGGCAACTCTCTTAACTGTTTCTCTCCAAAGTCTTGAAGACTCAAGAACATTTGCCTTATCAACGCTTGTGAGCTTTTTATTTCTCTTCATAGCAAGGTCAAAAGCAACTCTTGCAATTCTCTCAACCTCACCGATTGTGTACATTTCTGTATCCCAAGCCGCAGGCTGACCGTTAACTTCTTTTCT
>CAJMRT010000075.1 GCA_905215855.1 uncultured bacterium | reverse complement strand
GAACCCACACGATCAGCTTGGAAGGCTGAAGTTCTACCACTAAACTACATCCGCTTATTTACAACATTGTCATTATATCACGCAGTTATATATATGTCAAGAATTTTTTTATTATATCGGTAAGGGCACTCATTGGGCGTCCGATGAATGCCCATACTGACACGCATATATTTTTATGTATGATATAGTCGGGCAACACGGATTTTCATTTTGCAATCCATATACCCGACCATAATTTTCAACTTTCCATTTTCAATTTTCAATTGAACTGCGTTTACCAATACACAATTATTCTAATACAGAATTATATTAGAATCAAAACTTTTTCTTCAATTTGGCAAGCTTTTTTTCGGCATCTTTATATCCGCCTTTGACGGCTTTTTCATAGGCTTTTACAGCCTCTTCCCTATTGCCTGTTTTTGCATAATATTCACCCAATGCGAATGACGCTGACGCTATGCCGTTATCGGCGGCAATTTTATAGTACTCCATTGCAAGTTTCGGGTTGCGTGTAACACCTCTGCCGTCCATAAGAATGTCGGCGATTTTGGACGCACCTTTCACACTACCGAGGTCAGCGGCTTTTTTGTACCACATAGCCGCCTGTTCGGGATTTTTGACACCGTTCACGGAAAATTCAGCCATCCACAATACGGCAGGAAGATAATCGAAATCGGTTGCAAGGGTATTCATTATATTTTTAGCACGATCAATTGTTTCAACGGTCGGATTTTTCAAAAGCCTTCTCGCTTTCATATATTCAAGCTCGCACATTTCCTTTCGGTTTTGAACACCTGTTCTGCGAAGAATTGTGCTGACATCACTTTTTAATTCACCGTTTTTCGGTTGTTCGGGGGTTTGTTGTTTTTTTATTTTATCAAACAAGTTCATAACTTTCCTCCTTACCGTTCAATCTACATTAAATTATAAATTAAAACTGCGGATTTATAAATCTGTTTAGGCATTATATTCAAAAAGCATATTGATTTTGTCGTTTAATTCGATTATAATTTACTTATAAACATAAAAACCACTTGTTTTTTAAGGAGATAACGATGAATATATTTGACAACATTGCCGCTAATCTTTCATTAAAGTATGAAAATTCGGAATTTTATAAAAACAAACTCATCAAAAGATACAAGCCACTCATCACACCGGGTGTGAAGTCACAGGACGAGCTTATCATTTCGCTTGAAAAGCACTTTGACCTTGAACTAACCGACAAGGCTGTTATGAGCAAGACTTTTCTTGAACTCTGCGTTATGGGAAACATTGATTGTGATGAGCCTGATATGATTGATTTTGAGATTTACAGGGTTGTGAGAAACTCAAAGAGCGAGGCACTTTATGCCTGCGAAAAATATGACCTCGATGATGACGACATTTTTATAATTTTTGAGGAGCATAACAACTTCTTTATCAGTAACTCACAGATTGTCGAAATGCTGCTCATAATCAAAGAGGGTGTTTCCGCCGAGGACTATGAGAATGAAACTCCCGAATTTCTCAACTACATCCGTGTCTGCCGTTACTTCTGCCAGACAAACTTTTTCAAGCTCAACAAGGCTGTTACATATGACGAGTTCGATATGATTGACATTCCCGAAGACGAAAGCGATTCTGACGATGCTGATTATTTTGACGACTCAGAAGATGAAGCTGACGATTTCACAGACGCAATTGAGTTTTAATTTTTGAATTTTCACTTTTTAACTCTAACAAAATAGCAAAAAATTGGGGCTGTCGCAAATGAGTAGAATTTGCGACAGCCCCTTTTTTCATACTACGGACTGAACCGCAACAACTTTAAAGCAATGTTCCTCATTGTCTGCATAAATCTGCGCCGAGAAGAACTCGTCCATATTGCAGAAAAGTCCATACGATTCAATTCCTACATCTTCATCCTTGTCAAGGCGAGCAAGCATTTCGTTGATTTCATCGGTAAATGCAACGATTTCTCCCACATTTTCGGGAATCCACTGCACACCGTCAATTCCGATTATCATTTCCTCATCCCACTTTTTGCGGCACTTTTTAAATGCTTTTTCATCATCAACATAAATATATCTTTCGATTATATTCTTGATTTCCTCAGCTTCATCGTGATACTTTTCAAAATCAAATGCGATAACAAGAAACATTTCACTATTCCACAAATTTGAAATTGCGAAGTCCTTTTTCTCAACAATGTCGCCAAAATCAAAAACATTGTCCATGCAGGTTTTATCGTCAATGTACTGAGATAACCACAAATCAATGCCGTCAAAATAAGCTATTTTCCCGTACTTGAAGTCCTTTTCTCCCGAATTTTCAAGGCAATCAAAAATGCTTGGAACTTTGTCGGGAAAACACGCCACCGTGATAAATTCCTCATCGGAACAGTTGCCGATATTCACAAATTTTCCGCTGCAGGTGATGTCAATTGTGAATCCGCCGTGATTACCGAGCTTCTGGATTATCTCGCCCGCACTTTCGTCTTCGGTTTCAAAAAGCGTTTCATCGCCCTCAATATCAATATGCAAATCAAAGTCAGCGTTTTCACATCTCTTCGACATCGTTGCATAGGAAAGCAGCGCCAAAAGGTATGCACGGATACCCTTGATTGCTTCGGGATTTTGCGGTGCGTTTTCAAACACAAGCTTTTCGTGGATCTTTCTTTTACAATTCATTAACATAATAATTTCCGCCTTTCATTAACTTAGTAACAATTATTGTTATTGCCCTTTTAATTAGGTTTTTCCTTTCCTTTTCTTTAATAATATTATACCATAAACCACTGTCCCATTATCTACCCTCTGCTCTAAAAAACGGCTTATTTATGCGGTTTTTTTGCGAAAATTCTTCATTTATTAAAAACAGAACATCTTGACAAATGTGTGAATTTTTTGTACAATTAAAAAGTCTGTTTTTATAGGAGAGAATTCGTTTATGGAAAGAGAAAATTTTAAATCCCGACTTGGGTTTATCCTTGTAAGTGCGGGTTGCGCTATCGGAATCGGCAATGTGTGGCGATTTCCGTATGTTGCAGGACAGAACGGCGGCGGACTATTTGTACTTTTGTACCTAATCTTCCTCGTTCTTATGGGAGTTCCTGTTTTGACAATGGAACTTGCAGTCGGAAGAGCGAGCAGAAAAAGTGCTGTTCTCGGCTACAAAAAACTTGAAAAGCCAAAGAGCAAGTGGCACATTCACGGCTGGTTCTGTATGCTCGGATGCTATCTTTTGATGATGTACTACACCACGGTTTCGGGTTGGATGACGAGCTACTTCTACAAATTTGCGACGGGTTCATTTGAAAGCGGAATGACCTCGGAGCAAGTTGGCGGAGTATTCAACGAATTGCAGTCAAATCCGCTTGAAATGGTAATTTGGATGGCGATTATCACCGTCCTCGGATTCCTTGTTTGCAGCAGAGGTATTCAAAAGGGCATTGAAAAAGTCAGCAAAGTTATGATGATTGTGTTGCTCATACTCATTCTTGTACTCGCAGGCAACAGCTTATTCCTTTCGGGTGCAGGTGAGGGACTCAGCTTTTACCTTATTCCCGATTTGGACAAGGTGAATGAAATCGGACTTGGCAATGTTGTTTCATCCGCTATGAATCAGGCATTTTTCACACTCAGCCTTGGCATTGCGGCAATGGAAATTTTCGGCAGTTATATGTCAAAAGACCACACTCTGCCGAGTGAGTCAATCAAAATTTGCGCACTTGACACATTTGTTGCAATTATGGCAGGTCTTATCATCTTCCCCGCTTGTTTTTCATACGGTGTTCAGCCCGACCAAGGCCCTGCTCTGATTTTCGTAACACTTCCGAATGTGTTCGTAAATATGGCCGGCGGAAGAATTTGGGGTACTCTGTTCTTCCTGTTTATGACTTTTGCGTGCTTCTCAACAATCATTGCCGTGTTTGAAAACATCATTTCGTTTTGGATTGATATGTTCGGCATCAGCAGAAAGAAGTCTGTTCTTATCAACACAATCATCATTCTTATCGCAAGTTTGCCGTGTGTGTTCGGTTTCAACATTTGGAGCGGTTTCCAAATTATCGGTCAGAATGTTCTCGGTATGGAAGATTTCCTCGTAAGCAATATCCTTCTTCCTGTAGGTTCACTTGTTTATCTCCTCTTCTGCGTTACAAAATTCGGTTGGGGATTTGACAACTACCTTGATGAGTGTAATACCGGTAAAGGCATTAAATTTTCAAAGGCTTTAAAGCCGTATTTCAAGTATGTACTCCCTGTTCTTGTACTGATTTTGATTGTTCAGGGATTCATAAAATAAGTTAATATATTTCTTTAAAAGCAAAATCCCGACAGTATGTTTTTGATACTGTCGGGATTTTTTATGTCCGCATTTATTAAATTTACTTTTTACGATTGAACTTTTTTACCTTTTCGGAAAGCTCTGTAAGTTCTTCTTTTGAAAGTTCGGGAAGATGTTCAAGGTCATCAAGAAACTTTGCACTGCTTTCATCAGCACGAAGTTTTGTGCTTTCCACATAGTAGCTTGTGATTACACCGGGGACTACCGCAATGATGAGAATTGAACATATCGAAAGAAAGATTGAAAGCACTCTGCCGACAAGCGTTGTTGCAAGCACATCGCCAAGTCCTATTGTTGTGGCAACGCTGAAGCAGTACCATATGCTGTCAAACAGCCGTGTTATGTTCGGCTCAAAAATCCATATTGCAACACTCACCGCAAAAAATATGATAACATAACTGCACAAAAGCTTGATTGCACCCGTCCGCTTGAGAACAATTTTCAACAGCCTTGTCTTTTTCAAAACACCACCCCCGTCTAAAGTAAATTATAGCAATTTAAGCAACCTCCGTCAAGGCAGTAAAAATACGGCTTAAAAGCAGAATTATTGAAATTAAATTTGCAGTATGTATTCCATAGTAAAGCACATAAATTTCATATCATAAGACAAAGCACCTACCGATTTTGGCAGGTGCTTTTTTCGTCCCCGCTTGGGGATGGGTTGGTTCAATCAAAGCCTTAAAATCGTTGTCCGAAAACGGAAAGTTTTCGTCCCCGAGTGGGGATGGGTTGGTTCGCCAATAACGGTATGTTAATGAAGATAATTGCATATTTTCGTCCCCGCTTGGGGATGGGTTGGTTCTTTCGTGGGAGGGTAT
>CAJMRT010000074.1 GCA_905215855.1 uncultured bacterium | reverse complement strand
AGTATAGAAGTGCGCCCTTTAGTTCCTAAAGGGATTTTATCAGTTCGCCAAACTGAAAGTTTCCGTTGCTTGTCTATTTATATAAAGCCTCTTTTTTTTGCTTCTTCAATCAATATAGGTTGAATTAAAGGATATGTCCAATTTTCAACTAACTTATCTGAAATCAATATCTTCTCAATCTCACTATGTAATTCCTCAAATGAGTTAATGTCTGCAATAAATAACATTCCGAAAGTTTCATCATCAATATTTTCATTTACTCGTGTCTTTCCTTTAACAGAATACACACATATTGGTTCAATTCTAAAATCAACTGCTCCTGTTTCTTCTTGTAATTCTCTTTTAGCTGTTTCTAAAATACTTTCTCCAGGTTCTCTGTGACCTCCTGGTATTTCATAAGTCTCTCTTTCTTTGTGTTTACAGAATACCCACTTGTTATCTGTTTTGGATATTATCACTGCAAACTTCAAAAATTCATCTGCGACATTGTCATAAAATTTTACTTCTACCATTCTATCAATACCTCGTCAAATTCTAATTTGAAAACCATAAAATTATGAGTGATTATTGCTCTCCATAGGTTATCAATAAAATCCCCCAAAAGCCTTGAAAATAAAGGATTTATCGCAATGTGTTCACCTTATCCTTTTATATGATTTCACACAAGTTTACTCTTTCCCTGCCTACTTATAAGGGCAAAATCAAGGGCAAGAAAATCTCATAACAAGATATAACAGAGTGTGGCAATCGGAGAACTGTGACATATGTGCGAATATATTATAACGGAGGATTTTTTAATGGACAAGTATATTTATGATGAAAGCAACGGTTTATGGTATGAGTTGCAGGGAGATTATTATATTCCTTGCATTACTTTACCAACCGAAAAAGAACACAAGTTTATCGGCTTATGGGGACAGCGGTACAAACGCTATTTACAGGAACATAAACGAGCAGTTTACACCACGCTGCTCACAAGCGGAAAATTGAACGGTTATCTTGCTGATATTGACGAACAGGCAATGGATATGATGTTCCGATTGGTTGAGCAAATGGCTGACAAGGAAGGTGTGACTGAGCAACTCAAAGCGGAAAACCCGATGTTGTGGGTTGTAAGAATGAACGAGATACAGGCAAGGGCAAGAGAAATAATCAATAGAAAAATTATATACACATAAAAGATTAGAGCGGCAGGGAGAAATCTCTGTCGCTTTATTCTTGCCCTTGACAATAAGGCACAACTATTATATACTGTACTTGTAGATGTAATACACTATATAATAGCAAGTAACAGAATGGCGGTGGAATTTTGGATATTGTTGTAAGCAATAAGGCAAGCCGACCTTTGTACGAACAAATTTCTACACAAATCAAGGCGGCAATTATGAGTGGTGAATTGAAAACAGGTGAAGCCATTCCGTCTGTAAGGTCATTGGCAAAGTCCTTGCACATTAGTATTTTAACGGTACAAAAAGCTTATGCCACATTACAAGAAGATGGATTTATAGAGTCAACAGCTGGTAAAGGGTGCTATGTATCGGCACAAAATCAGGACTTTTATCTTGAGGAACAACAAAAGAAGATAGAGGAACACTTTACAGACGCAATCGAAGTGGCAAGGGCAAGTGGAATATCACTTGATAAACTAATCAATTTACTGACACTTTTATATCAGGAGGACGAATAAATGAGCGAAAATATTTTAGAAGTTAAAGGTTTGACAAAAGATTACGGTGATTTCGTTCTTGATAAATTGACCTTCACTGTACCTAAAGGCGTAATTATGGGACTGATTGGAGAAAATGGTGCAGGAAAATCAACAACTATTAACTGTATTCTTAATGAAATATCAAAGACAGATGGAAATATTGAAATTTTCGGAAAGGATTATCTCTCTGAAGAAATTGAAATCAAAGACAAAATAGGCGTTGTATTTGATGAAAACCATTTCCCAGATATATTTACACCAAATGAAATTGGAACATATATGTCGGGAATATATTCAAAATGGGAACGAAATACTTATGTCAATTATCTCTCGAAGTTTGAACTTCCTGCTGATAAAAGGGTAAAGGATTTTTCTAAAGGTATGAAAGTTAAGTTGGCTTTTGCTGTGGCACTTTCGCACAAAGCAGAACTTTTAATTTTGGACGAAGCAACAAGTGGTCTTGACCCTATTATCAGAGATGACATTTTAGATATTTTGATTGACTTTGTTCAAGACGAAAATCATTCGGTATTGGTATCTTCTCATATCATAAGCGATTTAGAAAAAGTGGCAGATTATATTACTTTTATTCATAAGGGGAAATTGGTTTTCACCCACTCAAAAGACGAATTAGTTGATAATTACGGTGTAATGAGTTGTGGTGCTATGGTTTTTGACAACTTAGATAAATCAGAGGTAATCGCTTATAGGAAAGAGGATTATCAATACAAAGTGCTTGTAAAAGACCGTCACATTGCCGAGAAAAAATATCCAAAAGCGATTGTTGTTCCAGCCGCAATCGAAGAAATTATGCTTTTCTATGTAAAGGGGGAAATGAAATGAAAGGGCTATTAACAAAGGATTTTCTTACAATTAAAAAGAAATATGGCTTACCTCGTGTGATTATGGATATAGCCATTATTATTGCGTTAATGTTCATATTGGAAAAAAGCGGAACAATATATATCAGTTTTTTACTCATTCCTATTGAAATAATGTCAATGATTATCTCCCTAACAACTTGTGACGAGCAATGGAAATGGGGGAAATATGCTGTATCACTTCCTGTATCTAAAAAACAGATTGTATGCAGCAGATATGCTTGTGCGGGTATTTTGTCCTTAATTGGCTTTGTGGTTGCACTCATTGTAAATTCTGCCTCATATATTCTGTTTCCACAATATGCATATGGTTTTTATCTCTTTATGTCCTGTGCTTCATTTGCACTGACATTATTGTTTTTGGCATTTGTTTTGCCATCAAATTACTCGTTAGGTGTTAATGCTGGATTTGCGACAATGTTTATCTTAATTATACTGCTTGTTGTTTTGGGCTTATGGACTAAGGCAACAAATAATTCAATTATGTGGTTTGTTGTAGAGAATTTTGAAGTAAGCATTGCTATTGCAGGAGTTTCTGTTGTTGCAATATGCGGGTTGTCTTTTGTACTGTCAAACTTGTTTTTCAGAAAAAAATATATATAGTTAGGAGTAAGAAATGAGAAAGTGTATCAGATGTGGATGTGAAATGAAAGAAAATTGTGCTGTAAAAATTGAAGGGGCGGGATATGGAATTGTTTTATCATCTGATGAAAACAAGTTATTTGGTGGTCGAATAGGAAAGCCTAAAGTAGCCATTTGCCCTGAATGTGGAGAAGTGTCTATTTATCTTGAAGATTTGGATAGATTAAACTAATCCCTTCTTTTTCTACGATAATGTTATGTACGCCGCCGCTATGGGTAAAACCGTAACGGCGGTTTTTCAATGCTACCTGCTATCTCTGTCAATGGATTTTTTATACTGTCTTTGCGGTGGTTGCTGCTTGTTGCGTTCCTGTATCTCACGCAGATGTTTTAACACGCTCTGCCTTTCGGGCGGTCTGTGCTGTTCTTTAGTGGCAGCTGTCGGCTTCCTGCTGACTTGGTATTCCCACTCGGCAAGGTCACGGTTGTACTGCTCTACAACGCTTTCCATTTCTCGGAAAGTACGCATAAATACCTGCACATCAGGATAACCGTCCGCTTTGAGTGTATCGGGGATTTTATCCAGCCTGTCGGCAATTTCCACTTCGGTTTCTTTGATTTTTACCTCCAACGCTTTTCGTTCTTTACCTTTGAAAAGCCCCTTTGTATCAGCAAGCTGCTGTTTCAAGTGCGGCAGAACTTTGTCCTGCAAGTTTTTAATTTCCTTTGCCTTATCCTGTACTTTTATCATCAGATTTCGCATATGACGGAACTCTGCCATATCAATATCAAGTGTAGGCTTGGGTGGCATATCCTTTTCCCGAATAAGGTTTTGCAGAAAATCTTTTGCCTTTGCCACAATCCCACGGAACAGATTAGGAAGCCAGCCTTTGCTTTTAATTGACTGGCTTGCTTTTTCGTGTATCTCGGTCTGCTTGACTTCTAAAATCTTTGCTTCGGAAATACCCGATAACAACGCCATATCCGCTGTCCTGTTCCATTCCTGCCTTGCGGTATTGTCCGCTTCAATCTCGGCGGCTTTGGGATTGTTCTTGCCGATTTTCTTGGTGGGAAGATAAACGCTGTTCTTATCAAATACCTTTAACTGCTGTTCGGGATCGGAGATATGCCGATTGATAAGGTCGGTGTAAATCTCTTTTATCTCCCGAAGAAAAGGCTCGCTTTTGAATTTATCATCTTTCACGGTAAAGAGGTGGCTTTCGTAAACCTCGCCCTTTTTAATGACGGTACAGCCTTTGCGTATCTGCCCGTCCTCCCCTGTGATTTCTTTCTTGGTGCGTACCCTTTTGCCCGTTTCATCATAGAACACGCTGCGTGTGGCTCTCTTGATGTCAGGCTCAGGAAGCAGTTTTCTTTCGCTGAAGATAAGATGGATATGATAATTGGTTTTGCGTTTGTTGTGGTGGAGGGCTGACACGCACTCCACACCATATCTCTTGCGGAACTCCTCCGTAAAATCTTCAAGGACTTCCTGCGGCTCGTATCTTGTATAAACTTCGGGCAGGGCGATAATCAATTCCCTTGCTTCGATACATTTGCCCTCTGTGCCGCTCCGCTTAAACTCCTGCTGGCTTTCCCTTGCAAGGTTACTCCAAAATTCATTGTCGGCGGTGCGGTAGGTGGCATAAAGGTTTTCCTGCTTTGCGTGGCTTGTGATATAGGATATTCTTCCCTTGACATTGGATAGCTTCGACATCTGTATAAATGAATGTCTTGCCATATACTCCTTCCTCCCGTGACGGGCATACTCTTTTTGCAACCGAGAAATCGGTTGCCGCTGTTTCGGCGGCGTAAGCAGACGGACAGCGAAGAAAACAGCGGGCTGTTTTCTTCTGTATCATAGCGGCGGTGCATTGCCCGAAGCGATGGTACAGTGCCCCCTGCAAGGGCGAAATACCCAGAGTACAAATCGAAGATTTGTGCGAGGGGTGTATTTCGCTCTCAAACGCCGAGGGCTTGGAGAATGGTTATTCTACTTTGCGGACATCGTTTTCATTCAGCAGGTTTCTTCCCTGATTGACGCTCATAAATCGCTCTAAAGTATCCCTGCGGATAATCGCTTTTCTTCCGACCTTGAGGACGGGAAGTTTGCCCCAGTCTACCAACTTACGCATTGTATTTCTTCCGATACCCGTACATTCTGCTGCTTCTTCTATGGTTAAACCCATTTTGATGTTGC
>CAJMRT010000073.1 GCA_905215855.1 uncultured bacterium | reverse complement strand
TAGAAATAATCAATAACAATTACTTATTTAATATTTTTAACATCCGAGCCATTGGGCTCTTTTTTTATTCCTAAAATTCCAGTGGACTTATTTTTTCGTCTTGCATCAATTCAACAAAAAGTAGTTCGACTTGCTTACGATCTTATATAAAATCAAGCCTGAGTTGATTGAAACAAACGCATAGTTACGCATGCGATGTTTGTTTTTCTATCACTTAACAATATTGAGTTTGAGAACATACAACAAGATTTATCGGATGAAATATTGAAAATTGCAGATGAAAGTTTAGAGTATTAAGATTTACTGCATTTGATCATTATACACCAAACCTAAAAAAAATCATTCTTATGTGATGACTCTTTTTATTATTCTTAAAGGTTGTTGTGAATTTTATTATGGGAGGATAGGCAAGGCTCATTAAATTATCTGTGCTATGTGTACTGCTCTTTCGTATAAAAAGTTTAATAGTATGATTTTAGAGTTGCTATGAGTTGAAAGACTTGTAGCGAGTATTTTTGTGTACAAAGCAGAAAAAATGCACATAAAAATATTTATCAGGTTATTTACTTACTGATAAATGTGATATATAATAACAATCGTTGCTATTCATAATCTAAAAATTTGATTTATATATGTTAATAGCTTACAAAATACACGAAAGGAGTAATGACTATGGTTGAAAAGAAGGTGGAAAACATTAAAATTTAATTTAAAACCATATTTTAGGAGGAAAACTATGAATCAAACAATGAAAAAACTATTTTCGGTAGTATCAATAACTTTGTGTGCAACAATTGGGTTATCGCTACCGGTTGAAGTATATGCTTCAACTCTACCGGAAAAAGAGAATAACTACTCATCATTTAACAATGTTGTCGGAGAAAATCCCGAAGAGAGCAAAATTGTCAAAGAACTAACAGGCGAAAGAACGGAAAATTCAAAAGAATTTTTGCTTGAAGACGGAACAAAGATGATTGCTCAGTACAACGAACCTGTCCACTACAAAGACAGCAAGGGTAAGTGGGTTGAGTATAACAATACTTTATCTGAGGATAAGACTGCATCTCCTGATGAGGCAGGTGATTCTTCATATACAAACAAAAGCAGTGATATTTCGGTCAATCTTTCTAATAAAGCAAAGTCAAAGAATATGATTTCACTGCAGTCGGACGGTTACAAAATCAGCTGGGGTTATGACAATGCAGGCAAGAGCAAAGCTGATGTAAAGAAAAATAACGAAAAAACAAGCGGTAATGATAAATTTACTACGCTTAAAAATATAACAACAGAAACTTTGTATAAGGATGTTTTCAACGATGTTGACTTGCAGTATTTTGTCACTACAACAGGCATTAAAGAAAACATAATTCTCAAAAGTGCAAAGGTTCAAAATGAATTTACATTGAATTATAAAATTCCGAACCTTACAGCAAAGCAGAAAGATGATAAAACAATCACGCTTTCAGACAAGGACGGAAAAGAAATATACACAATTTCAGCACCGTATATGTACGATGCAAAGGGCAGTACAAGCACTCAGATGAAAATTGAGATTGTAAAGCAAAAAGGCTCAAATCTTCAGGTTAAGCTGACCGCCGACTATGCTTTCATTCATACAATCGGCAGAGCATTTCCTGTTACGATTGATCCTGAAATCACAACTACTCTCAAAAGTGATCTTACATTTTATGAGAATGCTAACGGCTCTGTAAACAGTTACGGACCATACTATACATCTAAAAATTCATATGCAATTTGTACTGTAAATAATCTTCCGAAGCTTGAAAACGGAGAAGAAGTTATAAGTGCCAAATATAGTTTTGAAACAGAAAACGGCAGTAATTTGTTTGCTGATGAGGGTGAAAACCCTATCATTGTGAATGCTCATAAGCTTACATCTGCTTCAAATGGGAATGTAAAATACGATTCAAAAGTGCTTGATTATGATTCTCTTACATATGAAGATAATCGGTATTTGACATTTGACCTTACAAGCACCTTCAAAGGCTGGTATAGCGATACCAATACCAAAGGTTTTGTCATGGAGGCTCTTGATACAGTCGGTTCAAAAAAAGTCGTATTTAAGTCTTATACAAAAACATCTACAACACCTGCCTTAATGCTCATCTATAAAGATTTTACAGGCATGGAGAGCAATCTCTCATACCACACAATCAATGTCGGCACTAACGCACAGGCGGCTGTATCGGATTACCTCGGCAACCTTGTGATTAACCAAACTTTGTATGAGGGAACAGGTTCAAGAATGCCGTTGAGCATTACTGCAACATACAACAGCATTAACAAGGACACAGCCTTTGAAAACAGTCCTGCAAGCGGTTACGGCTGGCAGTTCTCATTCAATCAGTATGTAAGAGAAGTAACCGACAAAAATCTTACCAAAGCAGGTTACAACTACATCTATACCGATGCTGACGGTACAGACCATTACCTTAAACTTGTAGAGGGAGAAACCGCAAAATGGGAAGATGAGGACGGCTTAGGCATTACGCTTACCAAAGATGAAAATAATATCTTTATTGATAACGGTTCAACAACTCAGACTTACGAATCAACCGCAGATGGCGGCAAACTCCTCTCTGAAAAAGACGAACACAAGAACACGATCACATATACCTACACCGACGGTGACTTAACTAAAATCACAGACGGTTCGGGCAGAGAAGTTCAGTTAAAATACAAGAGCAGTACTAACGGCAAGAAGGTTGTAAAAAGAATTACAAAGCCTGACGGCACTGAGATTGATATTGCTTATACAACCGCAAAGGATAAGGTTACTTCAATTTCATTCAATGACGGTCACACTTCACAATTTGAATATGACAGCAACTATAACCTCATTTCTGTTTCGGGTGTATCGGACAACTATATGAAGTCTTTGCCGACATATAAGTTCACTTACACAAACGGCAAAGTAACAAACATCACAGAATACGGTACTGACGGCACAGAGGGCAATCACCTTAACATAAGCTTCAATGCCGACAATACAACCGTGTTTACTGATAAGCAAGGACACAGTGAAACCCATATTTTTGATAACAGTGGTTCAACTGTTTCTGTCCTCAATTCAAACGGTTATGCAACTTCGTCTGAAAATACAGGACTTGTAATTAACAACAGTGCAAACGCATACACTAAAAACTACATTACAGAGTCCTCACAGCAGACAGAAGTTGGCGGAGGCAAATATTACTTCGTGTCAAACGGCACAAAGGGCAGTACCGCAAGTAAAGGCGGTAAAGTAACAGTCGATAATTCTGCCGCAACAGAAGAGGACGGTTATTATCAGTACCTCGGAACAACTTCACTCAAGGTTGAAAATCCGACAAGTGAGAATAACTCCGCATTCTTTACAGGCTTTGCTCATCAGTTCAAAGAAACAACCTTCAACGGCAAAGATGTAACTTTCTCCGCATATGTAAAGACAAAGAATGTAAAGCAGATCTACAGCGGTGGCTCAGTCGGAGCAATCCTCAAAGTTAAGTGTCTTGATTCATCAGGCAAGACTGTAAAAGAAATCAACAGTATCGGACTTACAGGCACACTTGATTGGCAGAGAATCAGCGTAACAGCAAATGTGCCGAGTACAACAGCGTCAATCCGTGTTTATGGATTGATAAGATATGCATCGGGTACAGCATGGTTTGACTGTATCCAGTTTGAAGAGGGTAATTGTGCCAACAACTTCAACGCTCTTCAAAACAGCGATTTCAGCTCAAATGACAACTGGCTCACAGAAGAAAACAAGAGCATTACAGCCAATAACGGTACTGTAACAATAGGCGGTACAGCAGGTGCATTTGATGATGCTGAAAATGCCGATTCATCAAGCGATGACTCGACAGACGAAACACAGCCGTCAACATACACCAAAACAGTTACAGAAACCGAACCTAATGACAGCATCACCACATATGATGATTACGGCAATGCAGTTAAAACCGAACAGGGATATGTTACAAGAACTGTAAAGAAAACCTATGAGGTTGAAGAAAGTGAAACAACGGAAGAAGTTACAAGTCCGAGTGATACTGATAATTCAGGCGATAATGACGATTCAGACACTTCTTCTGATGATAACTCATTAGGTAACAAATATATCTATCAGAATGTAAAAGTAGGCAGAGCGGGAGTATCGTTCAAAATTAACGGTACAGCAAAGTCAAATTCAGTTCCGCTTTCAAACGAAAACAGAACATTCGGCATTGCACTTAATATTTATTACAATAACAGCAGTACACCTGAGTTCCATTATCAGAACTTTAGTGCAAACACGGACGGTTACCAGCAGGTATCACTTTCTGTTACTCCCGAAAAAACAAATGAAGTTGTAAATTATATTGCATTTGCGTTTGTTTACGGTTATAATGAGAATGAAATGACGGTTGATAATGCGGAAGTAAACATTTCACCGTTAATTCAAAGCTCCGAAGATTCTAAGAATGAAACTTCTGAAAAAGAGGCTGTTGACGAAGAAGTCTTATCTGAAAGTATTGATAAGTCAAAGCCGTATATGCAGACAAGTTCTGAGTATGACAGCACAGGAAACTATGTGACTTCCGAAACAAATGAGCAGGGAAGTACAACAAAGTATGCTTATGATGCAAACGGCAACAAAACTGCTGTCACAGACGGAAATGGTAATGTAACTAATTATACCTATGATACGAACGGAAATGTATTGTCAATAAAGAACGGTACTTCCGGAAATGATTATTCCTATACAGGTTCAGGCTCTGTATCAAAAATTACTCATAACGGTTTTAGTTATTCATTTAATTATGATGTATTCTATAACCTTGTTTCAACTAAAATAGGCAATGTTGCAATTACAAGTAATACTTATGACAGTAACGGCAATCTCGCAAAAACAACCTACGCAAACGGTGATTATTTTGAATACACTTATGATGATTACGGTAATATTTCTTTAATCACAGGCGAAACAGGCAAAATTGCCGAGATGATTTACAACAAGCAAGGTCTTGTTACAAAGGCGGTTGACTATTCAAGCGGCGAAACCTCATATTACTACTACACATTTGACGGTTCGCTTGAAAGCGAATATCGCACATCATCTGACGGCAGTCTTACTCACTACATCATTACCGATTCTAACGGAAATACAGTTGAAAAGACATCTGTAAACGGTCAGACTAAAACTATCACTACAGGTACTGATAAAGACGGAAAGTCATTTGTAAGCAATGACGGCGTAACTAACGAAACATCAACCGATGATTTTGGTAGAACTACACAGGTCAGAACTGTTCGCAGTGACGGTACTCTTGTATTTAATACAGACTATGAGTATGCAAACGGCAAGGCTGAAAATTCAACTACTAACCTTGTCAGCAAGTACAGTCAGTCATATGGCAGTGACAGCGTTTTATCCTACGATTATTCTTATGATAATAACGGTAATATTACTGAGATTAAGCAAAACGGTAAGCTTACAAACAAGTATGTTTATGACAGTCTTAACGAGCTTAAAGAAGAATATGATTATGTAAATAAATTTTA
>CAJMRT010000072.1 GCA_905215855.1 uncultured bacterium | reverse complement strand
AGAACCTTCTGTCCGTCTGCACGCTTTACACCAAGACGCTTTGATTCACTGTCACGGCCGTTCTTTGTAGAACCCATACCTTTTTTATGAGCGAATAACTGAATGTTTATTTTAAGCATTACCTTACACCTCCGAAAATTTAACTTTAATATGATTTTTGTACTGCTCGGAAAGAGCAGTTAAGTGAAGCTTTAAGCCTGAGAGTATGTCACAAGCCTTTAAAGCATCATTCGGTGACATTCTTACTTTCATAAGACCGTCATCCTCGGTAACCTGCGCATTGATATGCAAAACCTCGGTGATTGTGTTTGCAGTCATATATGCGGCAGAACTGATTGCCGCACATACAATATCGCTGCCCTCTTCGGCATAGTCGGAGTGACCCGATATTTCGAAACCGCAAATTATATCATCTGATTTAAAAAATGTTACCGTAGTCATTTTCAGGCTTCGATTGAAGTAATCTTAACCTGTGTGTAAGGCTGTCTGTGACCCTTTGCTCTCTTTTCGCCCTTCTTAGGCTTGTAAGTGCAAACTCTGATTTTTTTGCCTTTACCGTTCTTTACAACTTCACCTGTAACCTTAGCACCCTCAACGAGCGGTGTGCCAACCTTGATGCCGTTGTCTGTGCCGACTGCTACAACATCAAATGTTACTGTGTCGTTTGCTTCTGCGTCAAGCTTTTCGATGAAGATAACCTCATCGTTAGTTACCTTGTACTGCTTGCCGCCTGTCTGAATAACTGCGTACATTTTAGTACCATCCTTTACATTGGGCTCGCTATGTGCAGGTGGAACGAATCACTTAAAACCCACAATATGCGGCTTATATACTATATCACAAAGAAAACTTTCTGTCAACAATTTTCCCGATATTTTTTAAGCATATTAAAGATTGTTCTGAATTTTGCAAGCCTTGAGAGTATTTTTCATAAGAGTTGAAATTGTCATAGGACCTACACCGCCAGGTACGGGTGTGATAAACGAGCATTTATCCTTGACATTTTCAAAATCAACATCACCGCAGAGCTTGCCGTTTTCATCCCTGTCCATACCGACATCAATCACAACCGCACCCTCTTTTACCATATCGGCAGTAACAAACTTCGGTCTGCCGACTGCGGCTACGAGTATATCTGCCTGTGAACAGATTTCAGCAAGATTCTTTGTTCTGCTGTGACAGATTGTTACCGTGCCGTTTTCGTGGAGCAAAAGCATTGCCATAGGCTTGCCGACTATGTTACTTCTGCCGATTACAACGCAGTTTTTACCGCTTACTTCAATGTTATAGGAGTGGAGCATCTCCATTACGCCTGCAGGCGTGCATGGAAGAAAATCATACTCGCCGAGCATGATTTTGCCGACATTTACGGCATGGAATGCATCAACATCTTTAAGCGGGCTGATTGCCTCAATAACAGCCTTGTCATCAAGGTGCTTCGGCAACGGAAGCTGAACAAGAATACCGTTGATATCCTTTTTATTATTGAGAGTTTCAACAAGGTTTAAAAGCTCTTCCTGTGTTGTTTCGGCAGGAAGTGCGTACTCCTCTGACTTAAAGCCTACAAATTCACAAGCCTTTTTCTTGTTGTTTACATATACTCTTGATGCCGGATCGTCACCTACGATTACTACCGCAAGACCCGGTGTTATTCCGTGGGTTTCCTTTAACTCAAGCGTCTGCCTCTTTACTTCTTCCTTTACCTGTGCCGATACCTTTTTCCCGTCGATAATCTGCATAGAAAGAATCCTCCTTTTTTCTGTTTATAATTAAGAATACAATACCTGTTACGAAAATTACTGTTGAAAGAACCTGTGACACCCTTATGTCTGCTCCGAAAACTTGGAACGGAAGATAAAGACTGTCTGTTCTAAGTCCTTCAACAATTGTTCTTTCAAATCCGTACCACACAAGGTACATAAAGAAAATCTGTCCCGAATACTTTTGCTTGTATTTTCCGTAGAAATGGAGAAGTACAAATCCGAGCAAGCACCACATTGATTCATAGAAGAAGCACGGGTGAACTCCTATGTTGTCTGTTCCCTCGCTCAGCATTCTCCACGGCAAATCCGTTGGAGCACCGTATGCCTCCTGATTCATAAAGTTGCCCCATCTGCCTATTCCCTGTCCGATAAGAAAGCCGACCATTGCAATGTCAAGAACAGGCATAATCTCCATTTTTTGTATTTTGGCAACGGTCAAGCCGCCGAGCAACGCACCGATAATTCCGCCATAAATGGCAAGTCCGCCGTTATTGATGTAGAGAATTTCAATCGGATTCTGTCCGTAATAGTCCCATTTGAAGAAACAAAAATAGAGTCTTGCACCGATAATTCCCGTTATTATTCCTGCGAAAATGCAGTTGATAAGCTTTGAACCGTCAACCTTGTAGCGCGGTGAACTTTTCCACGCATACAGTACGGCAAGCAGAAGTCCGCAGGCGATGATTATTCCGTACCAATAGACCTTGTAATCACCGATTGAAAATGCAATCGGGTTAATATCAAATTCCCAGCCAAATCCGGGAAACTGTACATGATAAGGCATAATTACACCTCTCCGGGCTGTTTTACAACAGACAAAGTGCAATTATTGACATCAAGCATTTCAGCAAGTCTTGCGTTAATATCCTCGAGTTTTGCATTTGCAACCGCATCAATATAAGTGAAAATCTCGTTACCTTGCATTTCATAATCTATAATTGAATTTGAGATTGCACTTACTGAGTTAAGAGATGAAACAGAATCGCCGTAAACTGACTTTCTTGCAATTTCAAAGTCCTCTTTATCAATGCCGTTTTTCTTAACCTCGGAAATATACTGTTTAATCATTTCAGCCGCCTCCTTTGGCGCTCTTGATTCACCGCCGAAGATTACCGAACAATAACCCGGGCCCTCAAAAAGTTCATAAGAAAAACTTGAATTGATGAGGTTTGAATCCATAAGATTTCTGTAGAGTATGCTCGTGTTTGAAGCAAGTGCCGAAAGAAGAATATCTGTGCAGGCAAGCTGTTTTTCATTAAGAGGCTTGTCTGCCTTTTCCTTGAAACCGAGATTGAACAATGGCATTGATACAGGAAAAGTCTGCTCAATATAAGGCTCTTTGATTTCATAAGGCTCTGTTTCAAAATAGTTTTTGATTTCCTTCTTCTCACAAGGCTTGAGCATTTTATCGGCAACTTTAAGCACGCCGTCAACCGTTACATTACCTGCAACGCAGAGAACCATATTATTAAGGTTGTAGAAAACATTATAAACTTCATAAAGCTTTTCGGCTGTAATCTCCGCAATTGTTTCAACCGTACCTGCAATATCAATTTTTACAGGGTGATTGTGGTACATACCCTCAAGCATATTGAACATTACGCGCCAATCGGGAGAGTCATCATACATTTTGATTTCCTGACCGATAATGCCCTGTTCCTTTGCAACTGTCTGAGCCGTAAAGTAGGGATCCTGAACAAAATCGAGAAGAATTTCAAGACTTTCGTCAAACTTGTCCGTGCATGAGAAAAGATAGCAGGTTTTTTCAAAGCTTGTATATGCGTTTGCATTTGCACCTGTTTTTGCGTATCTTACAAATGCATCACCCTCTTCACTCTCAAAAAGCTTGTGTTCAAGGTAATGGGCAATACCGTCGGGAACTGTGATTATGTCGCCGCCGTTTACGGAAAATTTTGTGTTAATACTTCCGTAGCGTGTGCCGAAAATTGCATATGAAGAAGTGTAACCCTCTTTTGGATAAACAAAAATTGTAAGTCCCGATGGATGTTCAACTTTATAATAGCTGTCGCCTGCAATTTCCGATTTAATTTCTGTAATATTCATTCTGTCCGCCTCCCTTACTTATTTTTGAGAACATAAACCGTATCGAGCAAGAGCTTGTTTGCGGCATTTACAATCTGCTCTTTGGTAACTGCATTAACCTCAGCGGAAACTTCTTCAACAGTTTCAAGGTCACCGTTAAAGATTCTTCCTGTGTACCAGTTTTCAATACCGCTTACGCTGTCGCTGCTTGACTTGAATGAATTAACAACAGCAAGCTTTGTTGCCTCAATTTCAAAGTCCGTAATTTCGCCGTTCTTCATATCCTCAATTTCTTTGAGAATAGCTTTTTCGGCTTTTTCAAGATTTTCGCCCTCAACGCCGCTGTTGATGTACATTATGCCCTTAATTGAATCGTAGGCAGATGAGCAGTAATAGCAAAGGCTCTGCTTTTCACGAACATTGTTAAAGAGTTTTGAGCTTGCAGTACCGCCGAGAACAGCGCACATAAGTCTTTCGGCAACCGCCTCTTCATCACCTGCGGAAATCTGTGTTCTGAATCCCATAACAAGTTTTGACTGTGAAAGCTCCATTTCCTCTGTAATATGTTTTTCCTCGGAAACAGTTTTGACAACATTTGTTGATGAAGTCACAACATTTCTTTCGATATTTGCAAATGCCTTTGTAAAAACTTCCTTTGCCTTATCGGCAGGGCTGTCGCCTATATAGAGAATCTCAAATTTTGCGGTTTTGAGAAGATTCTGCCACGCCCTGTAGAGTGATTCGGCAGTTGCGGCCTTGATTTTTTCAGCAGTACCGTAACGCTTGGTTCCGAAAACCTCATCCTTGCACATATGCTTTATAAGCTGTTCCATTGCATAGATTCGCTTTTCGTTAAATTCAGAATCAATCACATCAAGAAGCTGTCTGCGTTCCTGTTCAAGTTCACTTTCGATAAAAGCGTTGTCCTTGACATTCGGCTCAAAAATCACACTGCACAAAAGCTCCGAAAGCTCTTTTGCAATGCTGACATCATCAAGAGAATATCTGTCATCAAGACCCGAAACGGAAATTTTAAGCACCTGACTTTCACCCAGTTTTGAAAGCGATGAAGTGAGATCCGCACCGTAAAGCGAACTGAGTTTTTTGCTGAGAACAGTAAAATCGGGATATTTTTTGCATGAACGGACGAGCAATCCGCCCACAAGCGCATTTTCCGACGCTGTTTCAATAGAAAGCGGAACAACAATGTTCACGCTGATTTTCATTGTTTTAAAACGGCTGTCTTTAATGTTTGTAAAGAAAACGCCGTCTGCAATTTCATTTCTGTTGATGAAATTCATTTAATCAACTCCATTTTCAGATTGTCAGTCATATTGTATCACATTTTGGTTTATTATAAAAGGGATATAAGAAAAAATACCGCATATATGCACATTATTCAGTAAAAGTATATCCTTTAAGGGTTAAAATATTAAATCACGCATTTTCCGGGTTATTGTCAAGCTCAACAGGCACAACCTTGTCGGCTTCGGTGATTTTTCTCATTACTCGGCAAGGATTTCCGACTGCAACAACTCCTGCGGGAATGTCTTTTACAACAACACTTCCTGCACCGATAACACTGCCTTTGCCGATTGTTACACCGCCACAAACAGTTACATTTGCACCAATCCAAACATCATCTCCGATATGGATAGGTTTTGAAATTAAAATTCCATTATTTCTCTGTTTGGCAATAATTGGATGGCTTGCGGCTGAAATACACACACCGGGTGCAATAAAGCATCCATTGCCTATGTGAACCGGTGAAGTATCAAGAATTGTGCAGTTATGATTGATAAGAGCAAATCCGTGAATATGGATATTAAATCCGTAATCGCAATTAAATATAGGATTTATCACAGCGTTACCATCAAATGTTCCAAAAAGTTTTGAAAGAATTTCTTTCCTCTTTTCTTCATTATCAGCATGAGTATTATTAAATTCAAAGCAAAGATTTTTTGCGGTTATCTGTTCATCATGCGGAAGATTAAAATCAGAACAGCAATACGGCTTTTCCTGTTTCATCATTTCAAGATATGTCATAAAATTTTCTCCTTTTGTTCGTTAAGAAAATTTTAGCATATTTTCAGGGATTGTTCAATTGGGAATTTATCATATGTGTGAAAAAGGTGTGGGTTCAGTAGCAGCGAACACTGTTCGACAATATGCAAATGTTTTGATTATACAAATGTTAATATAGTTATAACCCTATCGCAGTTTGTTATAGCGGTAATTGCGAGTGACGGTGATTGCTATATGTCAAAATTTCGTCCTCGCCAATGCGGCTTATTCATAATCAGACTGTCATCAACGCTCTCCCTAAAAACAGTTGTTTTCTTCTATCCACTTTTATTTT
>CAJMRT010000071.1 GCA_905215855.1 uncultured bacterium | reverse complement strand
CAAAAACTTGAATTTTCACATTATCTATTACAATGTAAATAATGCTTTTTCGTAGTCCTTAACATAATACTTAATATTGGTTCTACCTTTTTGGATTACGATATGTCCCTCTTTTTCAAGCATCTCCTTTTGTGCCTCAACACCTCCCGGATACTTTGCATTTAATTCTCCATTTGCTTTTAATGTTCTCCAATAAGGGGTTTTATCCTCTGTGCGTTGATAACTCGCCCATGCAACTATTGAAACAAAAATTCCGGCTGTTATAGGCTCTGTAAAATCAGCACCGCTTTGTTTAGCAAAGAATTCCCTTATTGTACCTACTGTAAGTAATTTTCCACAAGGCACAAGTCGCATTACTTTATCATAGTCAATAGGCGGTGCAAAATACATTTTATCTCCACCATATTTTTTAATACTCTTTTCATCTGTGATTATTTGAAATTTAGGCATATCCTTGCTATCCATAAGCATAGCATTAAAATCCTTTTTATCTTCATATGCCATAATGTATTACCTCCAAGCCAATTATATCTCAATAAACAGACTCATGCAATGAGTATTAATATATTACTTTTGGCTTTCATCAATTATTTTTTTTGCTCGTTGTAAAATAGGCAGTTCTCTGTTTGCTACAAGTGTTCCTAACCTTGTATTTGACCTATTTTCATATTCTTGAACAGCTTCGTCATATGTCAATTTTAATGTAGATAAGTGAAAACTTTCTACTTCATCCTGAGTCAAATTCTTTTCTCCGAATGACTTTACTTTGCACAAGAAATAATTATTAATATTATGCCTGTGAATCAGATTGTAATAATCGCTTACAACTCCGATTTTGCAAATTATTTCTACAGATATACCAAGTTCTTCTTTCAATTCTCTTTGAATGGCGGTTTGTAAGTCCTCGCCTATCTCAACTCCGCCACCCGAGGTTTCAATCAATGTTGCTTTTCCAAAATCATCATCTCGTTCTGCTCTTACAAAATAGAACAAACCGTTTTCATCATAAACTATTGCTCGGGCAATAGTTCTGTCATGGTCAACACATTCAAATTGCCACTGCGTATCCTGCAATTCAATATTTATTTGCTTATTCAACATATGTTTTTCCTCAATAAAATAAAAATCAGTTCTGTACAAATCGGGATTTACAGAACCTTCATCATATACCTTGGTTCATATTCTATATATCCGTGTTTCGGATAAAAAGCATAAGATTCAAACCACTGCTCTTTTGGTGTTCCCAAATGTACTTTTGAAACAGCAACACCGTTTTCACGCATCCATAACTCTGCCGTATTAAGTAACTTTGAACCGATTCCCTTTCGTTTTAATGATGGTTTTATATAAAGCCTATGCAAAAATGCTTGATCTGTATCAACAATTCTTGAACATCCAACACAACCGACTACCCTGTCATTTTCATCTATTACAAGCCAAAACATATCATTGTAATCAAGATAGTTTGCCTTAATATCAAGAAGGTCAGGATTTATAGTAGGTTTTCTACCCAAAGCATCTTTTGCCTGTAAAACCATAAAAATCATATCATCACGATAGATTTCTTCAAATTTAATAATTTTCATACTTTTACTCCTGTACTTTAGTCAACAGAGCCACGCTCTCAACATGGGAGGTTCCGGAGAACATATCGCAGGGGGTGATTTCTTTGGGGGTGTAGCCGTTTTCTGTGAAGAATTTTAAATCTCTTGCGAGGGTTGCGGGGTCACAGGATACATAGACTACACGGCTCGGCGACATTCTTGAAATTGTCTTTACAAGCTCTTCGCCACAGCCTTTTCTCGGTGGGTCAAGGATTACGCAGTCAGGTTTTAAACCCTCTTTTTCAAGCTGAAATGCGGCATCTGAGGCATCCCCGCAGATGAATCGTGCATTTTCAATGCCGTTTGCTTTTGCATTTTCATTCGCATCTTTCACGGCATCTTCAACAATCTCCGCACCAATAAGCTGTTTACAGGAATCAGCCATTGTAAGACCTATTGTACCCGTTCCGCAGTATAAATCAAGCAGAATTTCGTCAGATTTAAGATTTGCATATTCTTTGGCTTTGCCGTAAAGCTTTTCAGCCTGTTTTCTGTTGATCTGCCAGAACGAAAACGGTGAAATCTTAAACTGCAATCCGCAAAGTGTGTCGGTAATATGGTCACTTCCAAAGATTGTTCTGTTTTTTCTGCCGAGAACAACATTGGTTTTTTCTCTGTTAGAATTAATAATCACACTTTTTAACTGCGGAAGTTCGGATTTGAGCATTTTCACGAGTAAGTCTTCCTGTTTAAGACCGTTTGCGTTGACAACATAGCACACCATAAGCTCGCCCGAAACCTCGCCAATTCTGATATAAATGTGGCGAAGTCTGCCCTTGCCTGTTGTTTCATCATAAATTTTCGTGTTGGTTTTTGCGATAAAATCTTTTGTGATTTCAATTACCCTTGCAAAAATTTCGGGCTGTAAAATACAGTCGGTGCAATTGATTATGCGGTGGCTGTGGAATGAGTAAAAACCCGTCACAACATTTCCGTCACGGTCAAGACCGACAGGATACTGTGCCTTGTTGCGGTATCTTGTGATATTATCCGACGAAATTATCGGCTTGAAAACAACATTATCAAGACCGCCGATGCGTGTTACGGCATCCTCAACTCTCTGCTGTTTTATTTTGCATTCTTCTTCATAAGAAATATGTCGCCATGTGCAACCGCCGCACTTCATAAAATTTTCGCAGTCGGGAGTAATTCTCGCCTTGGACGGAACGAGAATTTCTTCGATTTTGCCGAAAGCGTAGGTTTTCTTAACCTTTAATATACGCACCTTGAGTTCGTCACCGATTGCAGAACCCTGTACAAAAACGGCAATGCCGTCATCTGTTCTTCCGACTCCGCTGCCCTCGGCAGTTGCCGAAGTTATTGTAAGGTTTACAATATCGTTCTTTTTTAAAGTCATTTTATCACTCTGCCATTTTGTGTATTTTTAGTTATAATCCTATTCTTCTTTATTTTAGCATTTACTCTACAATTTGGCAACAATTAAAACACAGTATCCGTACAATACACAAAAATTGCACAAATATCAAATTAGGTATTTATTTTTTTGTCCATTCGTCTTATAATATGAGTATTGCAGTTCTGTCACGGCATTGCTCTTTGAATGCAAATCAACCTGTGTTCCAACTTAAATACAGGCAAAGCGGAATGATTTTTCTGACAGACAAATATACTTATCAGGAATGGAGTGGACTATTGTGAATTACGACAGTCTTATGGATAACATAAAAAGAATACATTTTATCGGTATAGGCGGCAGCGGAATGTGCCCGCTGGCTGAGATTCTTCACCACGAGGGCTATGAGCTTTCGGGTTCGGATATGAACGAGGGTGAAACTCTTGACAGAATCAAGGGTTACGGCATTCCCGTATTTATGGGACACGCCGCAGAAAATATCAAGGGTGCAGAGCTTGTTGTTTACTCAGCGGCTATTAAGGAAACTAACCCCGAAAGACAGGCAGCAAAGGAACTCGGCATTCCGTGCATTGAAAGAAGCGTAATGCTCGGTATTGTTACAAGAAGATACAGAAGAAGTATTGCGGTTTCGGGTACACACGGCAAAACAACTACAACCGCTATGCTTTCACAGGTGCTTATCGGCAGCGGTTTTGATCCGTCAGCTATTATCGGAGGAAAACTTCCGTTCATCGGCGGTAACAGCTATGTCGGTCACAGCGATATAATCGTTTGTGAGGCTTGTGAGTATGTTGACACATTCTTACAACTCAATCCGTTTATTTCGATTATTCTTAATATTGACGCAGATCATCTTGACTACTTCAAGAATCTTGACAACATTAAGAAGTCATTCAACAAATTTGCTCATCAGACAACAGGCTTGCTTGTTATCAACGGTGACGACGAAAACACTCTTGATGCCGTAAAGGATGTTGAGATTGAGAAAATCACCTACGGTTTTGGTGAAAACTGCGATTACAGAGCTGAAAACATCAGTGCAGACAAGGGTGTTCACGAACAGTTTGACCTTTACTATAAGGGTGAGAAGCTCACACAGATTAAGCTTATCGTTCCCGGAAAGCACAACATTTATAATGCACTTGCCGCTGCGGCTACTGCACATTATCTTGGCGCTACTCCGAAGGAAATTTCCGAGAATCTTCACAAGTTTGGCGGTGTTCACAGAAGATTTGAAATTCTCGGCACACCTGACGGAATTACTGTTGCCGATGACTTTGCTCATCACCCCACAGAGCTTACTGCAACACTCAATGCCGCAATGAAAATGGGCTTTAACAAGGTTTGGGCAATATTCCAGCCGCATACATTTTCAAGAACAGCCATGCTCCTTGATGATTTTGCGGAGGCTCTCAAAATTCCGGATCAGGCAATTATTTCGGCTATTCTCCCTGTCCGTGAAACAAACACATATAACATCTATTCTACTGACCTCGGTGCAAAAGTTCCGGGTTCTGTATGTCTTGACACATTTGAAGAAATTACCGACTATGTTTGCAAAAATGCAAAAGAGGGCGACCTCATTCTCACAATGGGCGGCGGTAATGTCTATATGTGTGCCAATATGATTTACAAACAGCTTAAATATATGGAAGAAAATAAATAAGATTTTTAAACAAACAGAAGAACCGTGCTTTTACGACACGGTTCTTTTTTCTTTTATTATATTATTTTAAAAAAGGAGTCACGGAATATCTCGGCTCCTTAATTGATATGACTAATTTTAATTAGAAGTCAAACCTTCTCTTTGCAAAGAACATTCCTGCAACTGCAAGTGTAAGAGCTGAAAGAAGAGCAATTGAAACTACAGGCGAGTCACCTGTTTTAAGAACTCCGTTATCGTTGTTATTGTTTGTGCTGTCCTTTAACACAACATCAGATGTTGAAGATGATACATCAGTTGAAGTTGTCGGATTTGTATTATCATTACTTTCCGGTGTAATTGTGCCAAGTTCGACAAATGTAAATTCATCACTGTCCTGAACATAAGTTAAAAGGACATCACTTTTAATTGTTGTAGTGAAACTTTTTTCAATTACAGTACCTTTACCTGTTGAAATAACTGCAGTATAAGTACCGACAGGGAGATTTTCGGAAGTATGCGTATATACACCGCTGTGAGATGCAGACTGGAAATAGAACATATCTACAATGGTGTCATCTTTCATAAGATAACCCGAGGGTACTTCATAAGGAGCTTTTTCGGACTCATACACAATAACATCCACTTCATTTGTTACAGTATAGTAGTTGATTCTGATTGAACCGTCTTTAGAAAGGGTGAAATCTTTATCAACTAAAAAATCATTGCCGTTACGAACATTAACATTATAAGTACCTGCTTTAAGGTTATCAGCAACACCTGTTATGCAATCATAACGTTCTGATGATGTTGAAAGAAGAATACCTTGAACAAAATCTCCGTCATCGGTTGTGATTAAAGCCTCATATTTTTCATCGGGGGCAAGCGGTTCATCATAAACTACTGTTTCAATATCATTCGTCACATAATAGTAGTAAATTCTAACAGAGCCGTCCTTTGTAAGTTTAACTTCCGTTGTTGCAGGCTCGTTAAAATAGGGACTGCCTGTTGCTCCGAATTCATAAGTTCCTGCAGTAAGGTTGTTATAAACTGCGGTTACAGTATCATAATGCTCATTTGAATATACCATTTCGGTATTTTTCAAGTCACCTGTTGTTTTGTTAATGCAATAGCTTTTGAAAGGGTATTCTTGACCGTCAACAACAGTATCAGGAGTTGAAACTGCACCTACGACTGTTACTGTTGCCACCAAAAGCATAGTTACCACAGTAAGCAGACAAACGATTTTCTTTGTAATTCTTTTCATAATTATTCCTCCGTTATTTTTATTATTGCATATTTTGCAATTTAATGTGATTATAATAGCAAAATTTCACAATTACAAGCTGTTTTCACGAACGGGAACTATTGCGACACGAACAGAAATAAAATTACACAATACGGCTTGCATTTTGCTGTTAAAACACTTAATATATGTATATACAGCAATAAAATTATGATTTACGGAGAAAAGAATATGAAAACAAAAAAATTAAAGTATCTTCCTGCCATTGCGGCATTAGCAATCACTCTGGCAATAATCGGATTTGTTGTCACGGCACTCCTTTTTTCACCCAACAAGCCGGACACTCTTGCCGACACACCAACAGAAAACATATGGAGTTACGAAATTCTAAAGGACGGAAAAGTAAGCTCCGTTTATCCTGTATTCGAAGATAATTTAACTGCAACCGTAAACGATACTGATTTTTCGGCTTTGTGTATGAAAATAACCC
>CAJMRT010000070.1 GCA_905215855.1 uncultured bacterium | reverse complement strand
ATAAAGTTACTTTTCTGGAAATTGGTGTTGGGGTTCACGTTCCTCGATGAAATCAAGCTCGGCATTTCTTTCTGCTGTGGGTTCAGGCTCGGCTTTGTATGTGCCGTCCTCCTGCAATTCTTTTCCTTCGTGATACATTTCTATCTGTGTGCGAAGTTCTTCCCGTTCCCTGATTCTGTCATAATCGGTTTTCAGAAATTCTTTCAAATAATCCGATGCGTTCTCAGCTGCTGCACGCATTCTTGAAGCTCTGCCCATTTCCTCGACAAGACTGTCAAGCTGTGAAATATCTCTTTCAAGCTTCATTTTCAATTCCGACAACCAGCCTTTTTGGTGAGCATCCCAACCACCGATACCGCCGCTTGCAACAAGCTTCCAGTGAAGCTCCTCCAGCCGTTTCTGCTGTGCTTCATCTCTGTTTTCAATTTTGAGCAGACGAGCATATTCATCTCCAAGATAATTCAGCACTTTCAGCTGCTGCTTTTTCTCCTCACATTTGAAATACTTGTTCATAGCAACATCTTCCATTCTGTTTGCAGTTTTCAAAACCTTTTCCATATCGTCAAGGGAATGAATATGATTGTTGTGAACGAAATTCAGAACATCGACTGTTCTTTGAAGATCTGCGTATAACGGATAATTTCTTTCGGGAGCACGATAAACCTCGTACTGCTTTTCACGAATACCGACTGCGACTTCCACCTGAAATCCCACAAAAGCACTTATCTTTCTTCCGACAAATTCATTCTGCTTGTTATTTATTCTCTCCATAAGCATCTGATATGAATACCCGAATCCCAACTTTGAAATACAGCAGCCGTATTTCACGCCTTTCGGTTTCGCTATCATTCGGCTTTCGTTGGTAAAGGTATAGCCGCACTCCTTCATTTTTTCAATCAGAGAGTAAATGTCCGTAACATCATCACTATGGATAAGCCTGTCAATGGTATCAGCCATCTTGACCTTCCACGAATAACCTTTCTTACGGGCATCGTGTTCCTTGTAGCTGATAGTGCTTTTCTTTTTCGGATTTCTGATAATGTCAAGATTATGTTCAAGGCAAATTTCATCGGAACGTTTTCTGACAAAATCCAGAGTTTTTCTGTTGCTGTGCCAACGTATTCCGTCAAGATCATAAGGACAAACCGCAATATGGTTATGGCAATGATCTGTGTTGCTGTGGCTACTGACGATTATCGGTCTGTTCTCGCCGAACACTTTTTTCGCCCATTCAACACCTATGCGATGTGCTTTTTCGGGAGAAACGGAGCTGTCAAAAGATTGAGTATATGAGTGAATGCGGATATTACGCTTTCCGCTTTTTTCGTAAGTTCCGTAATTATCGAAATTCTCATCATTGTACTTTTCAAAAATTTCTTTGAAATTATCATAAGCCGTTTCAAGGTCATCACCGCAGCAAATGCCCGTGACATATTTCATTTTCTCGTTTTTTTCGGGATTCAAGATGTATTTCAAATGAGTTTTCGGAGTTGTATGTATTGCCGTGTGCTTAACATAAGCCACATTACAGCACCTCGTATGACAGCGGTTTAAGATGCTCGGCAATGCTGATGCTCATTTCATTAAGCTGTTTTCGCAGCTCCCTGACATCGGACAAATACACCGACCTGTTTGAATTTGCCACCATAGCGATCTGATTGATGTTGTTTCCGATACGCCTGAGATCGGAACGGAGTCCGTAAATGTCGGCGGTGTTGTAAAGCACCACCTGACTTTTCACGGCGGACGTTCTCAAAAATCTGCTGATGTTCATTCCTGCGGCAGCGGCTTTCCGCCTGATCTCAGCCGCTTCTTCCTCTGTCGCTCGGAATTTCATAACTATGTTTCTGTTCATTAAATCACCTACCTGTCTTGTATGTATATGCTTATATATCGGCTATACCGTCTGTACCGGCGAAAGCCGCTGAATTTAGGTACACAAATTCTATGCTTGCTAAATCATAGCAGACACTCCTTTCGTAAAAATCATGCAAATTTCTCCATTATCCGCAAGCAACCTGCACATATTTGCAAGACTTGCAGATATGCGATTTTTTACGTCCGAATAAGGACTTTTTCGTGCTGTTCTGTTTCGATGCGTCCTGTTTTGCAGACTGCTTATCCTCATATTTCTGAAGCTTAGCTTTCAGATCCTCAATTTCTTTACGAAGCATTACTATCTCATCATCTCTCTTGGCAACGTCCATATTAAGGTTAGAGATCTCCACTCTGTTTTCCTGCAGCTTTTTCCACTGTTCATTATTTTTATCGTTGGAACACTTGATCCTTTCATTCAGCTTTTCGACCTCAGCAGTCAACCGTGCAATTTCCGATTCGTGTGCTTCGTTTTCCTCACTGCATTTTGTTTCATACTGTCTGTTAAGCCTATTTGCTTCATACAGTTTACTCTGATACTCTGCATTTTGATTTTTTAGATTGGCATTTTCGTCTGCATATTCCTTGACCTGCTTGCTCATGAACTCAATAATGGCATCGGAATCGGCTGTTTTTGAAGCCAATTTATCACGTTCTTCCCGAAGCTGCTCATTCTCCGAAACTGTTTCTTTATAGATATTTTCCAGATATGAATTATGTTCTTCGAGAGCCTTGTAGGTCGCACGCCTGGGTTTCAGAAGCTCCACTGCAAAGGGATCGAGGTCAAGTACATTTCTCTCGTCTTTCGTGATATGCCCCTCCAGCTCTGCAGCATGATTTTTCATTTTGTCATGTACCGCCTGATGGGTAACATTGAATTTTTTGCAAAACTCGCTGATCCTCATATTTCACCTGCCTTTTTGAAGCTAATGCCACTTTACTGTTTTGATTTTCAGCTTCAAAACATTTGAAAATTGATACTGCTTACGTTTTCAGCGTTAATATGGGGAATAATTCATACCACATTTTCAGCTTCATTTCTGCCCCATATCAGCACCACATTCCGATTGGCTTCAATTATCCCTTGTTCCGATACCAACTTTTCAGCTACATTTCAGCCTGTTTTTAATGCTTATATCAAAACATCGGGATATTGAAGTCATACCACTATGAGAAAAGTTATACCAACAACCTAAAATCTCACATATTCAGAAAATCATCATCGACGTAATCTTCATTTTCATCATAATAGGCATCTGCGGAATTTTCGGAATTATCGTTTTTCGCATTTTCACTTTCGGAAGCTTTTGCAGAAATTATAGATTTCTCGGAAATGTTCTCCTGCACAATATCCGCATTTTCAAAAACTGCACTTATCTCCTCTCTGACAATTTTTCTGATTCCGTCAAAGAGATGTTTGCGCTTTTCTTCATTTTCGGAAAATGAAATAAGTGCAGCAACGATAGTTTTTGTATGGCTCATATCGGAGCTTTTCAGAATGTCATACGCCTTTCGGTGATCCGGCTTGTCAAGATTAAGTCTGAGATTTGTTGTCTTTACCATCTGCACACTTCCTCAGATTTCTCTTTGCCTGAAATTCATATCCCTTTGCGTTTGCACAAATATCTGTGATGAACGTTGTGCTTGGGGGATTGGTATTGTGATTGCTCATGACGATTGCTCCGCCGCCCACCACATACAGCTTCATCAGCTTTGAATTGTACTCGTTATTGTACAGAGCTGCAAGAATGTCCGAACAGTAATCGGCTGTGCAGCTTTCCATAACCTTTCTGTATTCTTCGGGAAGCTCCTGCTCTTCGTTTCTGAAAAACTTTGTGATAATGCTCTCGTCAATACCTTCATAAAATTTATTCATAACGGCATTGCGTATTCTGAAAACACACTTCTCAACTCCCAGCTTTTCGGTACGGCAGCTGTCGATGATGCACTTATGGTCAATGACCTTCAAAATGTTCATAGTGCCGTTCCCGATGTCTGCGATCATATTGATACCGCCCATGTCCTTGAGCTTGTCATAAACCGCACAATATCCCTGCGGATAAACAGAAATGCTGTCAATGTGGATATGATAGATTTTGCCGTTATACGCAAACTCCACATATTCATTCTGCCTGAGATACTTGGCAAAGCTCTCACGCTGTTTCGAATACCACATAAGCGGAAGCCCCACTGCCAGATGAACGTGGCTTTCTGTAATTCCTGCAAGGGATAATTCCTGTGCGATACCGTAAAGTGTAAGGTAGTAATTGTCCATATCAGCTGTCTTATCGTCCACGAAAAACTTGTGGTTCTCGCCGATGCAAATATACTTTCCGTCATACTCCAGCACGTCCTTCTTGAATGGCGGTTCAGACTCGTGGATCTTTACACCCGATGGAGTAACCGTATTGGCTGTTTTGAGATTTCAGTAGCCGTGGTCGATGCCGATGATGAAAGTGTCATTGAATTTTATCATTCGCTTCTTCTCCTTTGAAGTAATTTTTTAGGGGTTAATTTTCATTGCTTCTCTCCAGCTCCGCAATCCATTCAAGGAATTTCTCACGCCTTATGAACTTACGCTTGCCAATGCGTATAACGGGAACATCGGTTCTGTTAAACAGTGTGTATGACATTGAACGGGAGAATCCCATATCCTGCAAGTCCTTTGCGGAGAGAATTTCGGAAGTGTGTTTCAAATTCTCATTCATGCTTTAAGCCTCCTTTCTGCTTTTGATGATTCAATTATACATCAATTTTCGCCAAATGCTGAAAATAGTAGTGTTACCGCATACCAATCGAATGACAATGACCTATCAATCACATAAGGACTGATTGATTTTACTGATTGGAATTGACATATTGGTCTGATTATGGTATAATAATACATATTAGAGATACAATACACAATCAAAAAGATATACAAATGATGGGAGAACACTGAATGAACATAAGAAACATAGATGCAAAGCTGCTATCGGGGTTAGCTTTGATGTGCCGAATGAAAGAGAAATTATTGCTATCGGTAGCCCCGAAAATCTCAAAAGCTACTTTACTATGGATATCCTATCCGATGAAATTGATATACGCACCCGTAAGCTCGGCAGCCTTGTTGAAGATATGAATGAGCTTGCCAAAGGTGATTGCGACAGCAGAATGGACATTATGGCTGAATGTTCAAATGGTCTTTGTGGGATAATCAGCGAAGGGCAAGGCAACAAGTCTGCGGAAGAATACAAAAATGCCCTCACCGAAATCTATGGCAATTCCGGCAAGGGCAACATGATCCTTAACTTTATGATATTTTCAATTCTGACAAACTATGAATACAACCACAAGACGTTGAGTGCAGAGTGGCATCTGCTCACATCTTCTATGAAAAAATCTGCTGCTCGCTTCGGGTCGCAGTTCAACACCTGTGTATCAGATATGCTGCTGCCATTTCGTAATCTTCCCACGCTTGATAACAGCAATGTGAGGTATTGGAATATTCCCGAGCAACTCAACGATGCCCCTACCGATCTGACAATTCACGTTTACTACACCCACAACAATGGAACGTGGCAGACGGGTTATGTGGCTGAGGATTCTTTTCTTGCTGTTCTTCGTATTTACTGCGATATTCTCAAACAGTCAAACCGTATTATTACAAACTGCCCGATATGCCATAAACTCGTTGTAAAGGGTAAGCAGACAGAAAGCAACTTCTGCTCTGACGAGTGCAGACTTGCAAACAAGAACGAATGGACAAAGGAAGTTCGTGAAAGAAATGCAAAGAGCAGTGTTCAGCGCACCTATGACATTTTTTATACCACCGGAAACAATCTGAAACGTAAACTCAAAAAGGATCCGGACAAGCTGGCTGAATTTGATGAATATTTCAAGGAATCACGCAAAAAGGCTCTTGCTTTGAAAAACAGCGTTAATGATGACAGCCCAGATACGAAGCTTCGGGAATACAAGCATCAGATTTGGCAGATGACTGTTGATATTGAGAATTTTGCTGAAGAATTGTGTGAGAAGATCAAGGATGAGCAGTATAAAAGATAATCGTTCTGTTTTGCAGAAACAGAATGATTATAATGACATTGTTGTTTTACTGTGATTACCCTCAGTGAAATAGGGCATACTATATATCAGTTCAATAATTCTATTTCCCAAAATCAAAAAACATATTGATTTTGGGAAATAAATGTGTTATAATGCTTTTAGGGACGGTGATATGATATGAAACTGATAAATCGAATGAACTATCTTGATAAAATATTGAGTGTTGTTGGAACACCCGATATCAAGGTTATCACAGGCGTTCGGCGTTCAGGCAAATCAAAGCTACTTGAAGCGTTAAAAACACATCTTTTGCAGAATGATCCTGATATCAACATTATACACATCAACTTTAATATGCCCGAATATGAAGAACTGACCGAATATAAGTCTTTATATGATTACATCAACAATAATTATAAAATCGGTTGTGAAAACGTGGTTATGATAGATGAGATCCAGATGTGCAATAACTTTGAAAAAGCCATCAACGGACTTCATGCGTCTGAAAAATATGATATTTATATCACGGGGTCAAATGCTTTTCTGTTAAGCTCTGACCTTGCGACACTTTTTACGGGAAGAACATTTGAAATA
>CAJMRT010000069.1 GCA_905215855.1 uncultured bacterium | reverse complement strand
CTTGGAGGGAGGTTTTATGGGAACTGATTTTGTTGCCGATTATTTCAAAGAGTTTCAGTCTTAAGAGTTCTATTACGCAGCAGGCTGCGAATATGAAGAGGACTGTTATGATTACAATCGGAATGTAAATCAGGGTGTCATAGAGGTGCTTATTGCTGAAGTTTGCAACACGCCACAGCCAATCACGAACATACGGATTTTCGTGGATTGCGTATATACCGAGCGTTGTGCCGGCTACTGTATTGACAAATTTTGAGCTGAAAGTGAAATCTCTGAAAAAGAGAATCAGCATTGCCGATTCGGCGAGAACAAGCGGATTGTTGAACATACCGAAGGCAGGTTTGTACTGTGGGAAGATAATCGCCAACACAAAGTCTAATACACAAAGAGCGGCGAAAATGCCGAGATATTTGAAATTCAGCTTTCTGCTCTCAAGCGGTTTTTGCTTAACAAACAACCTCAGATAACCGCCGATTATGTACATCAAAAGGAATCCGCCAAGACTTTTGCCCATATAAGGATCAAGTATTTTGTTGACGCTGATAACATTACTTACTCCGTCAATTTCCGCAAGCGTTGACCATAGGCTTACTGCCACAAAAACAATTCCCATAAAGTAGAGATAGTGCTTTTTCGAGAGTGAGGCAAGCATTTTGTTGAGGAACGGGCTGAGCAGAAGAATAATCAGATAGTTGCTCAGAAAATACCATGTTCTTGACAATAGCGGAGTGAACGCACTTATAACGGAATTTATATTTATGAGTGACGGGTCGCTTATAAAGAAAATTATTGAAAGTACAATCGAGTAAAAAATCATTGCACCGTAGATTTTTCCGCCACGCCGTATGGTCTTTTTTATATCAAACTGCGAGGTTATCATAAAGTAGCCGCTTATCATAATAAACACATCAACAGGTGTTCTGCAGAATGACCATACAAATGTCACCAATATACCGTCAATATCGCCTGCGGCCGTTGATGCGTCATGTAGTAATCCGTACTGATACGCATGCAAAAAAATTATCTGTATCATCGCAATAATTCTCAGCAATTCAATGCCGGACTGTCGTTTGGTCTTGCTCATTTTTTAAACCTCCGTAAAAGGAAATCCCGAAACATACGGGACAGTTGTGCCTGCCAATTTCTGACAGGAACTTTGTTTTCTTAACAATTTTCGTAAAATTTGCAACATTGCTACAAATATCAATTATACCATAATTTGACTGTTATAACAATTTATGCGGTGTAGTATTTCAAGAGAAAAACAATTGATTTTTAAACAATATATACAAAATTTGTACATATGTACAAAAGGTGATAAAAGTATATTAAACTTTATAAATAAGAGCAAAACAAAGCGGTCAACTCAAAAAGCTGACCGCTGAATATTATTTTAATTTGTCTTTATTAACCTGCTGTTGATACTTGATGATTTCGTTGTAAATTCTCTCGCAGTTGTTATGATCGTCAAACTGATAGAAATCTTCAACTCTTTCAACATACTTAGGCTTCATCTTACAGCCGTTTTCCATATACTCGCAGAGCAAGTCAACAAGCTGATCACTTTCGGTACAGATTTCACCGAATCCCATTGTATCGTAGAAAAATCCTCCGTCATCATAATGTGCCGGAAGCTGTGACGGATGGAAATATACAAGAGGCTTTTTCATATAAGCAAAGTCAAACTGAACACCCGAATAGTCTGTTACCATAAGGCTTGACTCCTGAAAAGCTGTTTCGTAGTTGAAATCACCAACCGATGAAACAACCTCAACATATGGGTCGGGGATAAAGTCATTAACCTGTGAACTTAAAATCGGATGAAGAACATACTTAATCTTGTAGCCTGTACGCTTAGCAGTGTCAATCAACTTTTTATTGTTGATAAGGTCATTGTAGATTTTATAGTATGTTGTGTGCTTAAATTCAGGATTGTAAGCTCTCTGTTCACCCTCACTTGTTGTAACAGGCATTGCGTTGTACATACGCCATGTCGGTGAGAGGAGAATCTGCTTTTTATCGTGATTGATAAGTCCGTCATATCTGCCGATACCTGTCATTTTGAGAATGTCAAAATCCTGATAGTTGTAAACATGGTTGCTCAGGTTCTTGTACTCATACTTTGAAGCGAGGAAGTACATCTGTGTGTTATCAACAATTCTCTGCTGAGCCATTGCACACTTCTGAACCGAAAGGCCGTGCTGTAAGCACATTGATGGGAAGTTGCACAGACCTCTGATAAATCTTGAACGGTCCATACTGTAGCCGTTGAACGGGAATACATTTGAGTTTGTGATGAGTGCAATATCGGTATTCAAAAACAGCATTTTGTGCTTGAAAGAACGGTTCTTAACAGGTTTAAGTCCGTCAGCTTTAAGTCGCTTGTAGTCGGAAGTGTTCTTGTCAATAATGTAGTATCTTGAAATGCCGTCCTTTTTGTCTGCACAATATCTGTAAAGATACTCACAGCTGTCGCCGCCCTTGTACAGCTTATCGTACATAAGCCAAATCTTCTTGTTTTTGAAGAAAGGTCTTGTCAGCCAATACTGAATTCTTGTAATGAAACTGCGTTTGCTTTCCATAAATACATAGGGGAGAAACTTGAGTTCTCTCTTAAATGTATCCATAGCAGAAGCATGGCGGATTACAATTGTGCTTGAGTTGTCAATATAGGCAACATACTTGTTGAATCTCCAATAAGAGTTTTTCGGCTTGATTGTAAACTTTGACCAGTGGTGCAGGAATGAAAGCTTGAGCGGAATGGTTGAATCCTTGTATCTTGCAAAGAACGCAACTGTCTGCTGTGGCTTTTCGGGGTCAAGTTCAAGTTCAAGGTGGAAAGTGAACTTTTTGTATGCACTGATGCCGAAATATTTTGTCAAAGAATAGCGGTCTGTGTTTGTAAGAACCTGTCTTTTATCGCCAAACTGAACATAAAGTTCAAAATCACCAAGGTCAAAAACCTGTCTGAACGAGCCGTCAATAACAAGTTTGCCGTCACGGTAGTCCATAACATGCATACCGACTCTCTGGTCTGTAAGCTTTGAAACATAAATATTGTTGCAGTTGAGATAAACTTCTTTTTTGCCCTCGGAATATTCAAAAGGCATATCCTTGAAAACACAGTTGTGTTTTATCATATAGAACATCTCGGCGGCTTCTTCACTGTAGCCGAGTGAACTGTATTTGTCTTTGTTAAGAACAAAACCGTCATTTGCAAACCCAAAACATTCTCTTGCTGTTTCAAAGAAAACCGCAAGCTCATCATCGTTCATATTACGCTTATTACGGTTGTTCATATTTGCAAGGAACTTTGTTGTAATATTGAAAACAATATAGAACTGGATAAATGTAGGAATCTTGCCGTCCTTGTCCTTGCTGTCATTGATGAGAGGCTTCAAAAAGTTGTTAAGCGAGTCTGTGTACCAATCCTTGTAGTTTGTGGGAACATAGTACATAAAGTCATCGCTGACAGGCATAAAGTAGTCAAACTCAATCTCATCAATATATACATACTCGTGATAGTCAAGCTGAATTCTGAGTGCAAAATCATCTGCACATTCGTATTTGAGCTTGTTGTTCATCTTGTATGATTTGAAAATTTCGGTTCTGTAAAATGTACCTGTAAGCTCAAGATTGATGAGGCTTGGGTCATCACAAATGTTTACCACACTTGTTTCAAGCTGACCTTTGTTGAGCCTGAATTCCTTCTTTTCCCTGAAAACAGGATTCACGCAAAATCTGTGACCTGCAATAAAAGGAATCTTTGCTTTTATGTCAAATACTTTTACACAACTTTCAAAATAATTATCGCTGAATGTGTCACCGCAATTGCACACAGTAATATACTTGCCGACTGCTTTTGATGCGGCAAGGTTGCAGGCGTCGGCAAAGCTTTCAACCGACTTTGCATGAATTATCTTGCACATCGGCATATTTGCAATTGCACTTTTGCTTGCAGAATTTTCGGTAGCGTCAACAATAAGCACTTCAATGTTTTCCTGACTGATATTCTTTTGTTCGGAAATTGAAGATAGAGTATCTATTAACTTGTTATTGCTTTCAAGAAAGGGGACAATAACAGAAACAATTATACCGCTCATAGTACCTCCAGAAAAAAATAATCTCATTAAATTATACCACAGTTAGTGAAAAATGCAAACTTTTCTTTGAGATTGTATGTCGCAAATTTGTGGAACGCAAGGTAATATGTTGAAATTTTAATAAGCAGTAATAAAAAAACAGGCGACAGTCCGAAAACTGCCACCTGTCAATTTAAATAAAATTAAAAGCTATCGTCGTAAACGGCACGGCAACCGCCGATGAATTTAGGACGGGTTCTTGCGGCAAGCAAAATAGCCTGTCCGATATGGTCAATACTGAGCCTTACAGGAACGGCAACTCTTTTGAGGTGCATACCGATAAGTGTTCCACCAATATCAAGACCTGCATCAGCCTTAATTTCTTCAAGTGCAACAGGGTCTTTAAATGTTTTATATGCCGTTGTGGCAAACGAACCGCCTGCCTTTGGCTGAGGAACAACATTCACTATTTCAGCATTCGGAACAGCCTCACGCTCAACGATAATTGCACGGTTGAGGTGTTCACAGCACTGTGCGGCAAGATAAATTTTTCTTTCGCAAAGCACTTCATATATACCCTTGAAAACAGCCTGTGCGGTTTCAAGGCTTGAATTGTGACCGATAGTGCCGCCTGCAACTTCGCTTGAAGAACAGCCGATTATAACAATACTGCCCTCTTTAAGCTTTGCAACATCGCAAAGTTCATTACAAGCCTGTTTTGCTTGAGCATAAATTTCTTCATACATATATGTCAACTCCTTGATTGTGTTAAATTTTACTTAATTCTATTATAACATTTTTTTTGCAAAGTACAAGTTTTTAATGCAAATGACAGCAAAAGACACAAAAATGTCAAAATGATTCTTGAAATTTTAGCTATACGGGTGTACAATATAACCAGCAGATTTATTCTGATATTTTTGCAAAGGATGGTTATAATGAACAGATTTGTACTTAATGAAACATCATATCACGGAGCAGGAGCTATTAACTCCATTCCTGATGAAATAAACGGCAGAGGTTTTAAAAAGGTTCTTGTTGCTTCAGACCCTGACCTTGTAAAATTCGGAGTTACCAAAAAAGTTACTGATGTGCTTGAAAATGCAGGCATTGAATATACACTTTACTCGGATATCAAGCCGAACCCGACAATTGAAAATGTTCAGCACGGTGTTGAGGTGTTTAAGGAAAGCGGTGCTGATTGTATCGTTGCAATCGGCGGCGGTTCTTCAATGGATACAGCAAAGGCTGTCGGCATTATCATCAACAACCCCGAATTTGCCGATGTTCGTTCACTTGAGGGAGTTGCTCCCACAAAGAACAAGGCTGTGCCGATTATCGCAGTTCCCACAACGGCAGGTACTGCCGCAGAGGTAACAATCAACTATGTAATTACAGATGTTGAAAAGAACAGAAAGATGGTTTGCGTTGATGTTCACGATATTCCGGTAGTCGCAGTTGTTGACCCTGATATGATGTCAACAATGCCAAAGGGGCTTACTGCCGCAACAGGTATGGACGCACTTACTCACGCTATTGAGGGTTATATCACAAAGGGCGCATGGGAGCTTTCCGATATGTTCCACCTCAAAGCTATTGAAATTATCTCAAAGTCACTTCGTGGTGCTGTTGAGAATACTCCCGAGGGCAGAGAGGGTATGGCTCTCGGTCAGTATGTTGCAGGTATGGGTTTCTCGAATGTTGGTCTTGGCATTGTTCACTCAATGGCTCATCCGCTCGGTGCACTTTATGATACACCTCACGGTGTTGCAAACGCAATTATTCTCCCGACAGTTATGGAATACAATGCACCTGCAACAGGCGATAAGTATAAATACATTGCCGCTGCAATGGGTGTTGAGGGTACAGAAAATATGAGCGTTGAAGAGTATCGCAAGGCTGCAATTGATGCGGTAAAACAGCTCTCAAAGGATGTCGGTATTCCTGCTGACCTCAAAGAGATTGTAAAGCCTGAGGATATTCCGTTCCTTTCACAGTCTGCATATGATGACGCTTGCCGTCCCGGTAACCCGAGAGATACCAGCGTTGAAGAAATTGCAGAACTCTACAAGAGCCTATTATAATTTAATTCGATTTATTCTTTATTGTTCTTATATTCCTACCTAAAAGGTTTGCGGTCAATTTTGGTCGCAAGCCTTTTTGCTTTGTTTACATTAATTTTTTAATGTGGTAAAATAAATGTTGATAGTTTCGGCAAAACGAAATTGCACAAGGTATTTTTTATATGATTGGAAGATGAAATTATGTGTGAAGTAACAATAAGAAGAGCAAAAATAATGGATATACCGCAAATTGACAAACTTCTTTTTGAGGTTCACAAGGTTCACAGCGACATTCGACCCGACCTTTTTACACCGGGTGAGAAGAAATACACAGATGAAGAGCTTGAACGAATAATTGTTGATGAGCAAAAGCCGATTTTTGTTGCAGAACATAACGGAAAAGTAAAAGGATATGCTTTTTGTATTTTTAAGCAGAATCTTGAAAGCAAGTCGGTCACAAATATAAAAACCCTGTATATTGATGATTTGTGTGTTGACGAGGATTCAAGGGGAACGCATATCGGCACAAAGCTTTATAATTATGTAATTGATTTTGCAAAGAACAGCGGTTGCTATAATGTTACCCTCAATGTGTGGGCAGGCAACGACAGTGCAATGAAATTTTACGAGCATATCGGTTTGAAAGTTCAGAAAATTGGTATGGAAACAATTCTCTAAAAGAAATATATAAATTTTCGGGTGTGGTGATAAAATGAAAAAA
>CAJMRT010000068.1 GCA_905215855.1 uncultured bacterium | reverse complement strand
TTGGAAACAGTACAGAACAACGAGGCTTGACACCACGAAGAGCCGAGGTTCTGTACCCAAAAATAACGACCGGCGAGGACTAAACCGTGTAAATCACGCAAGTGATTGGAACGGATTAGACGAGTGAGAGTTATTTTTGGAAACAGTACAGAACAACGAGGCTTGACACCACGAAGAGCCGAGGTTCTGTATAATCCCACAACCCGTTTGAGCGGATATCATCCGCCCGCTTGATGAATGTTTATGTTTATATAATATGTTTTGATATAACATAAACTGTGTATTCAATTTTGCACGCAATGCGTGCAATCGTGTGCGTTGCACACGAACGGGAGAACACAGTTCTCCCCTACATTATTTCAGTAACTGTTTCTCATTTATACAGTTTATTTTCATGATAAATTTTCTGCCCTACGAAATTGTGCGAACGGTTGCAATGTTACGCTCGGGCATAAATGTTTTTTAACATTACAAACTATCTGCACGAATTTGGAACGGCGGCTCGCCGTGCGGGCGGATAATGATTTCCATACGAACAAAAATTTTAACATAACAAAAATTGCATCAGAGCCTTTCTCGGGCATCTGATGCAATCTCTTTATCTAACTATCTTCTCGAATAGACAGCGGTGGCACACCGCCGACCATACTTTTTAACTATTCACTTTTACTTATTTTTGTTCTGGATGTATTCGTCAATAGCGGCTGCGGCTGTTTTGCCTGCACCCATTGCGAGGATAACCGTTGCAGCGCCTGTTACAGCGTCGCCGCCTGCATATACGCCCTCACGGGATGTAAGACCGTTTTCGTCAGCGATGATACCGCCCCACTTCTGAGTGTCAAGTCCCTTTGTTGTAGCCTTGATAAGCGGGTTAGGCGATGTACCGATTGAAATAACAACAGCGTCAACATCGAGAACGAACTCACTGTCGGGGATTTCAACAGGTCTTCTTCTGCCGCTTGCGTCAGGCTCGCCGAGCTCCATCTTAATGCACTTCATACCTGTTACGAACTCATCTTCGTTGCCGAGAATTTCAACAGGGTTATTGAGGAGCTTGAAGATAATTCCCTCTTCCTTTGCATGCTCAACCTCTTCTTTACGAGCAGGAAGCTCTTCCTCGCTTCTTCTGTAAACGATATAAACCTCTTCTGCGCCAAGACGCTTTGCACAACGAGCGGCATCCATTGCAACATTACCGCCGCCGACAACTGCAACCTTCTTTGCGTGCATAATCGGAGTTGTGCTGTCATCCTTATAAGCCTTCATAAGGTTTGTTCTTGTGAGGAACTCATTTGCCGAGTAAACACCGCAAAGGTTCTCGCCGGGGATATTCATAAATCTCGGAAGACCTGCGCCAGAACCGATAAATACTGACTCAAAGCCGTAATCGTCCATAAGCTCGTCAATTGAGAGAACTCTGCCGATAACCATATTTGTTTCAACCTTAACACCGAGCTCTTTAAGTGTGTCAACTTCCTTCTGAACGATTGACTTTGGAAGTCTGAACTCAGGGATACCGTAAACGAGAACACCGCCTGCAAGGTGGAGAGCCTCAAATACTGTTACATCGTAACCCTTCTTTGCAAGGTCGCCTGCACAGGTAAGACCTGCAGGACCTGAACCGACAATAGCAACCTTGTGACCGTTTGACTCAGGCTTATTTACCTTAACATCTGTCTGAGCGTTGTGCCAATCGGCAACAAATCTCTCAAGTCTGCCGATTCCGACAGGCTCAGTCTTAATACCTCTTACGCACTTTGACTCACACTGTGACTCCTGCGGACAAACACGGCCGCAAACAGCAGGAAGTGAGCTTGACTGCGAAATTACATCATAAGCGCCTGCAAAGTTGCCCTGAGCAACCTCTTTGATAAAATCAGGGATTGCGATATGTACCGGACAGCCGTTTACGCAAGGTCTGTGCTTACAGTTGAGGCAACGCTGTGCCTCCTCAATTGCAACCTCTTCTGTGTAGCCTGTTGCTACCTCAAGAAAGTTTTTATTTCTTACATTAGGATCCTGTGATGGCATAGGAGCCTTTTTCGGTGACATATTTGGCATGATTACTCAACCTCCTTCTTGAACAGATTACATGTTTCCTCGTGTGCATGACGCTCAAACGGCTTGTACATTGCGCCACGCTTCATAGCCTCGTCAAAATCAACTTTGAAGCCGTCAAAATCAGGGCCGTCAACACAAGCGAACTTTGTCTGACCGTCAACTGTAAGACGACAGCCACCGCACATACCTGTGCCGTCAATCATAATCGGGTTCATGGAAACTGTTGTGGGAATATTGTAAGGCTTTGTTGTTTTAACAACAAACTTCATCATGATAAGCGGACCGATTGTAATAACGAGGTCATAGTCCTCGCCTGCCTTAATCATCTCTTCGAGAGGAGCTGTAACAACACCCTTCTGACCGTATGAACCGTCATCTGTCATAAGAATAAACTTGTCTGAGCAAGCCTTGAACTCGTCTTCAAGAATAACGAGGTCCTTGTTTCTGAAACCGACGATTGAGTGAACCTCACAGCCGATTTCGTGGAGCTTTTCGGCAACGGGAAGTGCAATTGCACAGCCAACGCCGCCGCCTACAACGCAAACCTTTTTAAGACCGTCTGTATGTGTGGGAACACCGAGAGGTCCTACAAAATCGTGAATATAATCGCCTTCGTTAAGGTGATTGAGCTTTTCTGTTGTCGCACCGACAATCTGGAAGATGATACGAACTGTGCCGGCCTCTCTGTCATAGCCTGCAACCGTAAGCGGAATACGCTCACCGTTCTCGTCAACACGGAGAATGATGAACTGACCCGGCTCTGCCTTTTTGGCAATAAGCGGAGCGTCAATTTCCATAAGTGTAACGGTTGGATTCAGAGATTTTTTCTTAACTATCTTGTACATTCTCTTTTCCTTTCTGCGAGTGCCTCGCACCCAACTCGTGCAGACAGTCTTACTTTTCAAAAACTTTTAATACCCGAGCGTAGCCTTGCAAGGATTTTATGCTAAAGCACAACTCGGCAAAATTTGACAGTTTTCAAAAACAAGAATCTCGCAATTGATATTTTCCTATAAAATAAAAATCGGAATATGCCTAATGTATTCCGAACACCTTGTCGCTTTAATTTTAGCACAATTATATCTATGTTTCAAGTGAATTTTAATGATTTTTACATATAATTCTTGCCATTTCACCAAACAAACAGCCGATTTTGCCGTTATTTTTTTCACAATCTCCAAAAAAGCATAATTTAATCAAATTTTTAAACCGAAGAATAATTTTTGCACATATGAAAACCCTAAAAAAAGACTACAAATGAAAGGAACGGTCATATGTCGGGAAACAAAAGAAAGGTTGTGCTTGTGGGAACAGGAATGGTCGGAATGAGTTTTGCCTATGCGGCACTCAATCAGAATGTTTGCGACGAGCTCATTATGATTGACCTCAACGAAAAGCGTGCCGAGGGTGAGGCAATGGATTTGAACCACGGGCTTGCGTTTTCACATTCAAGCATGAAAATCCGCTGCGGAGGGTACGGTGAATGTGCCGACGCCGACATTGTTGTAATCTGCGCAGGTGCAAATCAAAAGCCCACCGAAAGCAGGCTTCAGCTTTTGCAGAAAAACGCAGTTGTATTTTCTTCAATTGTGCCAAAGGTTGTGCAAAGCGGTTTTGAGGGAATTTTCCTTGTTGCGACAAATCCCGTTGACATTATGACACGGGTGACCTATGAGCTTTCGGGATTCAATGCGTCAAAAATCATCGGCACGGGAACTACCCTTGACACGGCACGGCTGAGGTATCTTCTCGGCGAATATTTTGAAGTTGACCCACGCAACATTCACGCTTATGTAATCGGCGAACACGGCGACAGTGAATTTGTTCCGTGGAGTCAGGCACTCCTTGCCGCCAAACCGCTAAAGGATGTCATGCGTGATAACCCAAAATCGTACTACATGGAGGAGCTTGAGCAGATAAGCGATGATGTGCGTTGTGCCGCCCACAAAATCATTGACGCAAAAGGTGCAACCTACTACGGTATCGGTATGTCGATTGTTCGTATCGTCCGTGCAATTTTACAGGACGAAAACAGCGTTCTGACAGTATCGGTTCGTCTGCGTGGCGAATACGGCGGCAAAAAAGATGTGTTCATCGGCAACCCCTGTATAGTAAGTGCAAACGGTGCAAAACGCATTTTGGAACTTAAATTAACCGAACAGGAATTGCAAAAATTAGACAACTCCTGCACGATTTTAAATGACAACTTTAAGAAATTGAAAATTGAAAATTAACGGCGGCTCGCCGTCAACTTTCAGTTTATAATCCGTCAGAACGGCAAAAGCCCTAAATCTTCAAGCAAAATCTTGAGTCCCAGCAAAATCAGCACCGCACCGCCTAAAAATTCTGCCTTTGACTTATACTTTGCGCCGAACACATTGCCTATTTTGATGCCGACTGCCGAAAGTATAAAAGTTGTTGTGCCTATAATTGCGATTGCAGGCACTATATCAACATCAATGCACGCAAACGAAACACCCACCGCAAGCGCATCAATGCTTGTTGCAACGGCAAGGGGCAACATTGTCTTGACCGAAAACGAATCGTCAAGCTGTTCTTCCTCGCCAAAAGATTCTCTAATCATATTTGCACCGATTAACGCAAGCAGGATGAACGCAATCCAATGGTCAATGCTTGTGATGAGCCACTCAAACTGCTTTCCGAGAAGATAACCGATAAGCGGCATAAGCGCCTGAAATCCGCCAAACCACAATCCGACAGTAATTGCGTGTTTAGGTCTTAACTTACGCACGGAGAGCCCCTTGCAAATTGAAACCGCAAATGCATCCATAGACAAGCCGATGCCGAACAGCAGTAATTCCACAAAACTCATAATATTATCCTCCGTTATATTTTAGTCGGCGGTGAAAGGAAACAGAACACCGTTTGCCGACCGTTATTTAATCAAAATGATATTCAGCTGTTTCAATCAGTTTGAAATGGCTCTTTTTAAATTCAATAATTCCTGCTTTTTTCAGTTCACCGAGTGCCCTTGAAAGTGACGCTCTGTCAACCGCAAGATAGTTTGCAAGCTCGTCACGGGAAAACGGCAGATCAACCTCACAGCTATGCTCACGCTTGCAATAGATTTGAAGAAGGTGCATAAATTTGCCCTTGATACTTCGCTTTGAAAGACAGGCAAGGTGTTCCGAAATCTGCAAAAACACCTGTCTTTGTGACGCAAGCATATTGACGAGGATTTTCTGCTGAATCGAAGCAAGCGAATCCTCGGTTATAAACATCGACTCCGGCGGAATGAAAAGAATTTCGCAGTCCTCTCCTGCCATAATCTCAACAAGCGTATTGTAGTAGTCAAACATTGCGTAAAGCGTTCCGCTTGACTCACCGCTGCGAATTGTTTTGAGCAGACTTTTGTTGCCGCTGTAATCCACAGAATAAAGGTATGCAGTTCCCGAAAACACAAGTCCCGTCATATGACTGAATTTGTTTTCAACCCTTACCGTAGCACCCCTGTTCAGCGACAAATAGTACGGCTTTGCATATTGAATAAACATAAAAATTTCGTGATCCGTAAGTCCCGAAAACAACAGCTGATCTCTCAGCTTAGGCAAATGGTCACGAGTAAAAACTTCCACATATTTTCTCATTTAATCCTCCCTCATACCGTGGGGCGTGGGTTGTAACGGCATTATTTGTACAATTCATAATATCCGACCCTGCTGAATTGCAAACGCATCATTTGTCTTTCAAAACAAAAATGACCGAACCTTGATTAAGACCTAAAATTTTCTTTTCAATCTTTCCGTTCTTATATCGCATAACAAAATCTTTCAGTGCCGTACCGCTGTGATAGCCGAAAATTACGCACACCTCACGGACATCGGGCGAAATATTTTTCAGCCTAGCGGTAAGCACCTTTTGTGCGCTGTAAACAGTTTCGCCGTGCAGGTCAATTGTTACGGAATAAGACATTGTTGTATCCCTCTGTTCAATTCATTCAAAACATTCAAATTAGATTATAGCACAGAAAATTGCAAATGCAACCGTTTTCACCTCTCGGCAGAAAATAAAAAGTTATTTGTCATTCCTTTCTTGAAATTTTTTCAAAAATTGCATAAAACAATACATTTTTTTACTTTTTAAGCCCTATAAGTGGAGGTGTAATTTATGATTATTTATGACAAGCGAAAGCCTAAAACTTTTGACGGTGCAAACTGCATTGGAATCACGGGCGAAAATCTTGCCACAACACAGGAATTTTTGATTAGCGGAATGAATGACATCACGGTTGACTACTATATTCATCTGCGTTTTGCCGACGGAAGCGTCAATTCGGTAATCCCCGACAGCGTGACTGTTGACAAATCGGGTACAAAAATCGTGTGGAAAGTCAAGAAAAACGACATTTTTATGCACGGCTATTTTGAACTTCAGCTTGAGGGCAGAGGTGAAAACGGCTATGTTTTTCAGACGCAGATTGTTACCCTTTACGCTGACGAGAGTATTCCGATTGAGGACAAGGAGTATCTCAATCCGAACTCAGAAACATTGAAGCTGCGTGAGGAAGTACAGAAAAATCTTGATGAAACTAAAAATCAACAGTCAAAAATTGACGAGAACCGCAAAATCATTGAGCAGAGCAATTTGTCGCTTAAAGAAAATATTTCAAACAAAATTGAGGACAGACGGCAGATTGTGAATCAGTCGGAAAATTATCCGAGCATCAAGTACCTTGAAACCTACTATCTGCCGGCAACTATGTCCTATGAATGTGACGAGCTTGACGAAATGTTTGCCGCAAAAGCCGACAAAGCGACTACCATTGACGGCTATGGTATCACGGACGCATACACAAAAGCTACGGTCAAGTTATTGCTTGCAGGCAAACTTGACGCAATGTCTTTTGACAACGAGCCAACGCTCAACAGTCCTTGCTATCTGACAAGCGGAACGGTTTATTCAGCGCTGACAAAGAAGTTTGACAACTCGAACATTGAAACAGGCAAGGGCAATCTCGCTCCTGC
>CAJMRT010000067.1 GCA_905215855.1 uncultured bacterium | reverse complement strand
ATAGAAAGGGTTCTTTAAAAACGGCGAAAACCCGACACACCCCGACACGGGAGGTATTATGAAAAAATATGATTTCAGCAATCCACAGGTATTTGAACAGCTTGAAGATAAAGCGATTGACGGTCAGCTTGATTACTCAAGCTTTCCTCCGCCCGAATATAAATACTTTTCAAGGCTTGCAAAGGTAGGCTACAACAACCGTCATAAAGGCTGGGATATAAACATCTGCCTTGAATGGCAGGACAAGCTCAGAACGGAGTATAAGCGTGACAGAAACGACGCAGACGAATATCGTATGCTCTCACAAAGAATTATGGATAATGTAAAGAAAAGCGCCGACTTCGTCCGTAAGATGTATCAGTCCCAAACCAACGAGCAAACCGTAATCAATGCCCTCCAAGCCTTAGAATGCCTAACCAACGAAAACGGCTTAACCAAAAGAATAACCGAAAAATTAAAGGAGAATGAAAACAATGACTAAAACATATTGCAACAAATGCGGTGCAGAATTATCATCAGGTAATTACAGACCTATAAGAATGTTAATAAGTCCGCTTGCCTGCCACGGTGAAATCAGACTTGACTTTTGCGAAAACTGCTTAAAGGAAATCCTCGGCAACGAGGAATATCGCAATTTAATTGACCGAGAAACGGCATACAAGCAGAGAATCGAAGAAAGGCGGAAGAAAAAGGAGCGTGATACGGATTGACAGCTAAAGAGATTAAGGACATTAACAGGGAGATTTCACGGTTGAGGGCGAAAATGGCACGGATTCAGGCTGAGGCGGACAACACGGCGGTTACTCTGACCGAACGAATCGTTCCGTCAGGTCAGACTTCCGACAGGGTAGGCAATGCGGTTGTGCAGATTGCAGATATTCAAAGGGATATCCAAAACCTTGAAATCCGCAGAAATTCAGCCTTGAACAGCCTCTCCCGTGATGACTTTGTGGAGAATTGCCTGTTTATGCACCTAAGCTTACGGTATAGCTGGGCAAAGATTGCAGTCGATACAGGCGGAATCAATACCCCCGACAACATAAGAAAAATGTGCAACCGCCACCATTGGTAAATTTGTCCGTTTTTCCGTTTTAGGTGCGGTATAATGTAAACTGAAGAAAGCAACAAAACGACATAGGCATTTATGTCCCCCTAAAAAATCGCACAGACCGCTCTCGTTTGAGGGCGGTTTTGTGTTGTGAGGGAAACACTTGAATATGTAAAATTCAATTGATATAATGATATTGACGCAGGGGATAGTTTAAATAGGAAAACAGTTTTTACAGATTTCGGTGCAACTGCGGAAACCTGTGTTTAAAGACAGTACAGAAATGTGCTGTCTTTTCTTTTGCTGATTTTTAGAATTTTTAATAAAGAGAGGTGGTGACAGTGGCAAAGGGAAAGTATGAAAAATGGCTGAAAGAGGAAAATTTATTACTGCTTGAGGGTTGGGCAAGGGACGGCTTGACTGGGAATTTGAAAGCGGAGAGCGTGCGATTCATGTTGATTCTGCCGTGTTTAAGGATGGCAAAGCCGACAGACTTAACAGGCGTTTGTACCGTGCCGTTGATGTGGATTTGGGTGATGAAGAAACCGAACGCAAGCAGGATATTCAGGATTTGAACCTCGGTATTATGAAACCTGAAGAATATCGGGCAAAGTGGTACGGAGAAGACGAACAGACGGCAAAGAAAAATCTTCCGCAGCCCTCTGAGGTTATGCAGTAATGTTTACTCCGACCGAAATTGAGGCTTTGCCCTCGGCTATGGAACAGCTGTACCGCAGTTTGCAACTAAATATTATGTCAGACCTTACCGAAAGACTGGAAACAAACGGCAAAGAAATCACTTCCGCCGCCGATTGGCAGATTAACAGGCTCTATGCACTCTTGACAACGGACTTATGCAGATTGCAAGCGGTGCGGTTGATTATAATACAGTCCTCAAAAAAGTGGTTAAAGCTATGACCGACAGCGGATTGCGTACCGTCGATTATGCAAGTGGTTGGAGCAATCGTGTTGATGTGGCGGCACGCAGGGCATTGATGACAGGTTTTAATCAGGTTGTCGCAAAGGTCAACGAGGACAACGCCGAACAGCTTGGCACGGAATATTTCGAGGTCAGCTATCACCGTGGTGCAAGACCGACACATCAGGTGTGGCAGGGCAGAGTGTACAGCAAAAAGGAGCTTGAAACCGTCTGCGGATTGGGTACGGTCACAGGACTTTGCGGTGCAAATTGTTATCACAGCTATTCGCCGTTTATCAAGGGCATTGATACCCCGACATACAGCGAAGAAGAGGCAGAAATGGACCGTAGAGAACGGCTTGAAGAAAAACAGCAGTATGCACAGCGTCAGGCACAACGCTTTGACCGCCGAGCTGAATACAGCCTTGACGATGACAACAAACGCATTGCCCAAAAACGAGCCGATGAGTGGCACGACAGGGCGGATATGCTTGAAGAAAAGGCAAAACAATTTTCTTTGAAGACTGATGAACAAAAATATTACAGATCTGTTTTTAAGGAAGATATATCAAAAACTTTTGAACGCAAAATTGAGGGCGAAACAATTACAATTGATACCCACAAGGCAAATACATGGTGTGATAATGTTTATATTTCAGATAAGGTAAAGCTAAAACGAAAAGAACTTCATAATTTTGATATGCAAGTGAGAAAAGCGTTTGATATGCTCGGAGAAGTTGAAACAAGCGGAAAGCCTGAAATTTGTATTATCTCTCCCGAAGAAATGCGAGTAAATGCTATTGCTTCATATATGCCAATGCAGAATATTTTAAATGTCAATTCAGCATACTTTTCAACAAGTGATTTGTCAGGCTTACAAGAAAACTTGGCTTGTCCGCAAGACGGATTGAGTACAATTCTTCACGAACTGATTCATTGGCAAGACGCTAAAAATTACAGAGCAAAATTCGGAGGTATTAACGATTATTTTGAATATTGCAATTACCTTAATAAAATTTATGCTCCAAAGGTTGAAAAATTGATAAATAACGGTTATAATACAGAGGAAATAAGTGCATATGCGTTTAAGGAGTATTCAAAAGAAAATTTTGATGAAGTGTTTGACGAATATCGTGTTAAAGGTTATTTTAAGAGGTGAACTTTATGAAAATTACTTATTCCAAAAAAGCGAATGATTTGTTTGCTTTAGTTAGTCCATATATAGATTCAAAATCTTTTCCGGCTAAACTTAAAGATGATACACCTGAGAAAATACGCAACGCTTATAATGAGTGGCTTAAAATCGCAAAAGAGGAAGAAAATCAGTATTTAAGAGACAGTGGCATAATCTAACCGCTCCGTAAAAAGGGCGGTTTTGTTATATGCAATTCACAAAAACAGCATAAAATTACGAATTGAGCATTTTATAATCGACAGCAATGTTGATTATAGGGTGCTTTTTGCATTTAAACCTGTCGATTTCGACCGGTTTAGAAAGGTGGTGACAGAATGAAAATTAAGGTGACAACAGCATTTAATGACAGGCAGAACGGCTATGTAACCCGACCTGTGAATGAAGTTTTTGAATGCTCCGAGCAGAGAGCAAAGGAACTCATTGACGGTGGCTTTGCAGAAGAGGTCAAGCCTGACGCTCCCAAAAAGCCGAAAACCAAAGCAGTTAAAACAGAAAAAGCAGATTAAGCGCCCTTGCATTTGATTGCATAGGTGCTTTTATTTTACCCAAAATTGACCGTTCCGAAGTCGTAAAACTACGGATAGAATGAGGTGCAACCTCGTAAAAAAGCGTATCGAAAGGAGCATTATTATGCAGAGAAAATTTTTAGAAGATTTAGGTCTTGAAAAAAGCGTTGTCGATAAAATTCTGAATGAAAACGGTGCCGATATCGAAAAGGCTAAATCAAGACTTGAAACCGAAGCAGAAAGGCGGTCATTGTTTCCGCCTTTGACTATTATGCACGCTCTGCAACCCTGCTCATTAAGGCATACAATGACGATGAACTGAACGATTTTGAAAAATGCCGAGTGTGTGTCGAGTGCCTTTACAAGGAAATTCCCAAAAATTACCAAAAGGCACTTGACAGGGCAATTTGGTATCTTGACGGCGGAGATATTCCGAAGGGCAAACAGCTCCCCGTTCGCGTGCTTGATTGGGAGCAGGACGGACATATAATCTTCCCTGCTCTCAATAAGGTTGCAGGAGCGGAAACACGCACAGTCGATTATATGCACTGGTGGACTTTTCTCGGCTTGTTCAATGAAGTGGGTGACGGCTTGTTTACACAGATTATGTCAATTCGCACCAAAAAGGCAAAGCATAAGAAGCTCGACAAAACCGAACGAGATTTTTACAGCGAACATAAAGAACTTATCGACCTAAAGCCCAAACTCACAGCAGAAGATAAAGAAGAACTTGACTTCATAAATTCGCTTGTATAGTGTAGTATCTTATCACATATTGTTGACATTCTCTAATTGTTAGTGTATGATTAAATAAAAAATTATATCATTTTTACATTTAGGAGGATAAACAATGAAAAGTAAGATTTTTAAAATTGTGGCTTGGATTATTGGCATTTTAGGTGGTGTAGGCAGTATTGCTGCAGGTTTTCAATTTCCAACATCTACATACAACTCCGCTACAGAAGAATTTACAACAGGCTATAATATGGGATTGACTGTAATCTGTATGATTTCCGTTGCACTTCTCTGTTTGATTTTTGCAGGCATTGCCTGTATTCTCAAAAAGCTTGAATTTCTTTGCGGTGAACAGGAAACACAGGAAACCACGGAGAGCGAAAGCAGTGACACTTCTTCGGAAGATAAATGGGAATGCCCAAACTGCCACGCATTAAATTCGTACACTGATAATGCGGAATGTTGGAATTGCCACTGGAAAGCGTAATTAAAACAAAAAGCCACTCCAATGGGGTGGCTAAAGTTTTGCGGTTAGGTTTTATTTTCTGTTTACACCGAGCTTTTCAATGAGGGCATCCTGAAGAACGGCAGAAAAATTGATGTGTTCGTTTTCGGACATTGTATTGAGCCAAGCGGGAATTGTACAGTTTTTGCGGATAGCTTTCTGACCGTATTTCTCAGCATAAGCGTCCATATCAAGAACAACGAGGTTTACAAAATCGTCCTTGCTTTCAAGCTCAATTTCGGACGGCGGAGTTGATTTCGGCACAGGATTTCCGTCCTCAAGTTCATCAAGAACCCACATACTTGCACAATCTTCTGCCATTGTAAGTGCCTCTGCAAGGTCACTTCCCTCGGTAACAGCTCCGGGCAAATCGGGGAATGTAACGCAATATCCAATGCTGTTTTCAAGCGGTGAAAAAATTGCAGGATATACTAATTTCATAAATACAGCTCCTTTGTATAAATTAAGGCGGTGAGGCGGCAAGGCATTATTTCAGCCCTGCCTGTTTGAGAATTGAATTGGCGGTTTTAATATCGAGGTCACCACGGTGATTCGGTATTGTTACCTTTCCTTTTTTGGTCGGATGTATGTATTGATTATGTGAGCCTCTCACATTTTTCAATCTCCAACCGTCAGCGAGGAGAATTTTTTCAATTTCTCTAAACCTCATTTCCTCACCTCCAAACATATTATAATACGCATTATGCGTATTGTCAATAACTTTATTAAATTTTTAAGCGTACATCATAACGGTGTGCGCTTTTATTATGCCCATTTTTAAATGAAAGGATGTGAAAATATGGCGGTTGACGGTTATCTGAATTTTGACACGAAACTTGATACATCGGGTTTAAACGGTGGTTTGGCACAGGTCAATACTACTGTTGCCAAATCAATCGAAAAGGTTAAAAATCAGCTTAAAACCTTTGCAAAGACTGCCGCTGTTGCTTTCAGCACTTATGCGGTAAGTAATTTCGGCAAAGAGTGCATTGAGCTTGGTTCTGACCTTGCAGAGGTGCAGAATGTTGTCGATGTTACTTTTCCGGCAATGACTAAACAGGTTGACAAGTGGGCGAAAAGTGCAGCTAATTCATTCGGGTTGTCCGAAACTATGGCTAAGCAGTATGTTGGTACATTCGGTTCAATGGCTGAGGCTTTCGGCTTTACAGAGAAAGAAGCCTATGATATGTCAACTACGCTGACAGGACTTGCAGGCGATGTCGCTTCATTCTACAACATCAGACAGGACGAAGCTTACACAAAACTTAAATCTGTATTTTCGGGCGAAACCGAAACTTTAAAAGATTTGGGCATTGTAATGACGCAGACCGCACTTGACAGCTATGCCCTTGCAAACGGTTACGGTAAGACTACAGCCAAAATGACCGAAGCCGAAAAAGTAACATTGCGTTACAAGTTCGTGCAAGACCAGCTTGCCAATGCGACAGGTGACTTTGCCCGAACGCAGGACAGCTGGGCAAATCAGACAAGAATTTTACAGCTCCGACTTGACAGCCTAAAAGCAACACTCGGTCAGGGACTTATCAATGTGTTTTCTCCGCTGTTGAAAAATCTTAATTCCTTTATCGAAAAATTAGATGTTGCAACGGAAAAATTCAAAAGCTTTACGGAACAGGTTTTCGGCTATTCATCTGCAACCGACAATTCCGCAAATTCCGCAAGCTCTGAGATGTCAGACCTCGCCGATGAAACAAAGAGTACAAACTCTGCACTTGCCACAACATCGAAAAAGACAAAGGAAATTAAAGACAATCTTCAGGGCTTTGACAGGCTCAATGTGATGAGCCTTGACAATTTGCTCCCTGATGAGGTCGATGTCATTACAACAGACCATATGCAGGACGGAGCTGTCAAAACTCTTAAAATTGCGGATGCAGCGGTAACGCAGAGCAAGCTCTCTGCTGATCTAAAATCATCAATCAGCAGTATTGCAAACAAAGCTGACAAGGCAGATGTTGACACGGCTCTTGCTACAAAGGCTGACAAAGCGACAACCCTTGACGGCTATGGAATCACGGACACATACACAAAAAGCACTGTCAAGTCATTGCTTGCAGGCAAACTTGACGCAATGTCTTTTGACAGCGAGCCAACGCTCAATAGTCCTTGCTATCTGACAAGCGGAACGGTTTATTCAGCGCTGGCAAAGAAGTTTGACAACTCGAACATTGAAACAGGCAAGGGCAATCTCGCTCCTGC
>CAJMRT010000066.1 GCA_905215855.1 uncultured bacterium | reverse complement strand
TCATCACGGTGATGATCTATATAAGATGATACATTCATTATAAATACGATTGTTGAAACAATTTCTAAAATAATAAATATAACTATATATACCATTCGTTCAGGGTGCTTTGCGCGGAAATCGGCAATAAATTCTTCTTTGTTTTTTATTGGTTCTTCATGCTTTTCGGTATGCTGTACATTAAAATTTTGATTTACATTTTGATTAGAAAAATTATCTGATACAACACTTCCTATTTGTGCGCCGCAGTGCTGACAAAATACACTTCCGTCAGCAATTTGTTTGCCGCATTTTTGACAATACATAAATAATTCCTCCTTGTTACTGTGAAAATTCACAGCTTATACGAGAATTATAATGCAGATTTTCACACTTGTCAATTAAAATTCTAAAATTTCTCATAATTTCAAACAATAATTCGCAAAATACTTATAATTAAATTATTAAATATATGAGGTGATATTATGATTGGTGAACGCTTGCAGGAACTTCGCAAAGACCATGGAGTGTCGCAGGCACAGCTTGCGGAGCTTTTGGGCGTGTCACACTACACGATATCATCCTACGAATGTAACCGCAGTGACCCCGACGATAATTCAAAAATAATCATTGCAAAGCTTTTTGATGTGTCGGTCGATTACCTAATCGGTCTGATTGACGAACCGCTTTCGTTCAACCGCAACAACCGAACTGCCCCTCTTCCGCAGTCATTTACAAAAGAGGACTGCAATGATGTCCTCGATTATATAAAATTCCTTGAATTTAAAAGGAATAAAGTTAATGAGTAAAAACACCCCTTATCCGTTTGTAAGATAAGGGGTGTTTGGGTTAGTGAGGATTTTGATGTAATGAGAACGGTTTCTCCCCTACAAAACGCTCGCCTTCGAGTCCCTGTTCACGCGTGACGGTAAAATAAAAAGAAAGTACCCGTTTGAGTACTTTCTTTTTTGGTGCGACAACAGGTCAGGGCGGTTTTTTTTTTATTTATTTATCTCTTCCATTATTGTATCTATTTTATCTATGTCGAGACTGTAGCAACGGATATTGCCTAAAGTTTTTTTGATTATTAAACTGTAATCGGACAGGGTGTTTAACCTGTTTGTAACTGTACTTCTGCTTAATTTCATAACATCCATTAGTTCCTTTGTGCTTATTCCGCTTTCGGAAAACAAACTTGCCTGAATAAGCAAAAAATACAGATCACTATATTTTTCGTCGGCGCCTTTAGGCAGAAAGATAATGCACTTTCCGTAATGTGTCAGTTGCTCTAATCTTTTCTCCAAAGCGTACACCAACTTGTGCAACGAATCATCAATAATATCGGTAAACATAATTATAAAAGGAGTTAAATCTCCCTTGTTTTTCGGGTCATTACACACCTTGAATGCCTTGTAGTAATCGTTTATGTTCTCTTTAATAGAATAAGACATTCTGTAACCGATAATTGATTCAAATTCTTTTGACAACAAGTAACTGCTGATGAAACGGGATGTTCTTCCGTTGCCGTCATAGAAAGGATGAATGTAACCAAAGAGGTAATGAAAAATTGATATTCTGAAAACACACTCAATGCTTTTGTCATTAAGTATTGCCAACGCTTTATTCATACACTCTATAATTTTTTCTTCGGGATTAACTCCTCTGTGAAGTTCTTTTTGCGTTGCACTGAGGACGCTTGTTGAATCTTTTCTGAAGATTTTACCGTCAGGCAAATCAGACGGGTTATCTTCTTCGATTTCAAAATATACTAAATCATTGTACAGGTTGCGGATATCTTCGCAGGTGTCAAAGGACATAGTTTCATTTTTTTGCAACATAAGATATTTTTGCACAAGCCCCATAAAACGCTTCCCGTGGCTCTTTGTTTCCAGTTCTGACAAGACACTGTTAATTTCTCTTCTTGAGCTGTAAACACCTTCAATATCATTTGTCTTTACAATTTCATCAACCAAACATCTGATAGCGAAATGGTCAATTGCTTTTTCGGGTAATGAATCCCTTAAAGCTTTGATTTGCTTATCGGTTTTATAAATGTCACGAATTTTCGTAATAAATTCGGGTATCATCACAAAAAAAGCAGGGTTATCGTGTATCAGAAAATCTAAGTGTACTGCGTATTCGCTTTTATACCTTTCGTTGTAAATTTTTTCATAATTTTCTTTGTCAGAATAAAACAGCTTATCTAAAGATTTATAACCCAAATGTATCACCTCTCCAATAAGTATTATATGCCGTAATTTAACAATTATACGCATATATCAGAAAAGCAATTCGTAAAAATAGGCTGTTTTTACGAATTGAATATAATTATACACCGACAAATTCACAAAATCAATATATTTTTACAAATTTAACTGTTACAGTAAAACAGCTTTTCTCACTGTAACGATTTACTGACTTCTTTTACAAGACCGAGGATTTGAACACGGATGATATCATTATCTTTAAAAACTCTTGGGGGTCGGTGTATGGGGCTGTAGCAACGGTTTGGCATGGGATTATTCCAAATTATATTCCTGTTTGATTGCGTCAATTTTATTTTGCAAATCTTTTTTGCCTGATGAAGAAACACGGCGGACTCCTTCTTCAAGCTTTTCAATGGCTTTTTCGGGGTTGTTTTCTGCAAGATAGAGGTCAGCGTAGAGTTCATAAACATCTGTTCGTGTAGGGTTAGCCTCCTGATAGCCGTCAATCAGCTGTTCAGCTTTTGAATAATTCTTGCTGTCAATTGCGGTATTTATATTGTTCACAAGATTTGCGTTGTAAACAAATGCAAAAACGACTATGGCAATTACAACAGGCACGCCGATGATTACGCCCAATTTTACCATTTTTTTGTTCTTTTCCTTTTTAATACGGGTGAGTTCAGTTTGATAGTCACCGTAATTCATACCGCAGCTCGGACAAACATTTTCGTTGTATTCAAGCATATGACCGCACTTGCAACGCTTTTGCTTCATCTTGTTTATCTCGGTATTTATCTGAAAAATAACAGGGGTATATTTGTTGTTAATCTGAGCCGCCTCGGTTCTTCTTCTCTGCTCATTGGCAATTTTGAGGGCCTTGTCAAGCTCGTTTTGCTTACGGATGTTGACTGCCCCTAAAATCCTGCTGAGGTAGCTTCTGTGTTCATCGGGAGAAAACGAGTACAAATCATCGAGCAATGAACTGTTAAATTCAATCTTGCCTGCCATAAAGCCGAAAAGGTTCATCTTGACAAGGTTTTCATTTGATGAATCGAGCTTGCAAATATCTTCGCTGTACTTATATGCCTTTGCATAGTCGCTGTTATTTGCCGCATTGTTTACCAAATCTTCAAGTGCCTTTATTTTGTCATTTTTATCAATTCTGCGTTCGGTAATGAAATCCTTAATAAGAATTTGAGTGCCGCAATATTTGCAGTTGGTTTTCATCTCTGTAGAATTAACTTCAAGCTGACTGCCGCAATTCGGGCAGTTTAATGTTATAAGTGAATTGTTTGCCATAGTTTTACCTCTCTGTCTTTCAAGTTGTTTGACTTCACTATTAGAAAGCGGTTTATCTAAATCTTCAAGCTCCGGAAAATGCACACCAAACGAGATAGCTCTGTCACAATGAGGACATCTGCCAATGACAAGATCCTCGGGAATAGTCATCATAGAAGGGTATTTATCGGATGTACCGCTTATTGAATAAATTTTGCCGTTACCGTATTTTGAACAGTAATTGCAGCCTTTTGCAAACATCTGAAAGGTGTCGTTATTGTATTTCTTACAGCGCTTTAATGTATATGCTAAAGTGTTTTGCTCCTTACCCATTACAATCACCCTAATTCATATTGCATTAGCCTCAAGTTCGTTATAAACAACAGGCTCATAATCATAAAAGTGTTCTGATTTAATATGTTGCAATTCGTGTTTTGTTGCTTTTTGCTGAACAGCATGACTTAGTAAAATATTTATGTAAACATTGAAATTACCCTCTGAATCGACAACAGTAACCCCTTTTACGGTCAGCGGCAGTTCAATTCCTCTAATGTAAATATCGCCCAATATCATTCATCCTTTTGCAATGCCTCAATGATACGAACAGCTTTTTCAACATCTTCTTTTGTAGCACCTTTTGCAAGGCTGAACAGCATACGCATTTCACTTCTGTTTTTAAGTTCTTCAAGGTATTCCTGAAGCTCTGAATTAAGTTCAGCGGAAGTTTTTGAATCAGTAAGTGTGTTCATATCAACATTAAAATAGTCGGCAATAGCCTCTAATGTTTCGAGATTAGGTTCTCTTGTGCCGTTTTCATACATACTGATAGCACTTTTAGAACAACCTAATTTTTTAGCGAGTTCTTCTTGATTTAGGCTTGCATTTAACCTTAATTGTCTGAGTACATCGGAGAACATAAAATCACTCCTTGTGAAATTTTCTTTACTACACAATAACACGAACTGTGAAATAAATCAAGAAAAATTATTCACAAAATGTGTTGACAAACATAAATTCTTGTGACAACATAATGGTACACGATGTGTGAACTAAGCCGATGAGGTTAAGTGGAGGATAGCAAGCTTTCTCAAATTGAGAATTTTTTTATAAATCAAGTACACGGTTCGTGAACCGAAAAATAAGAGGTGTACATATGCCGAGAGAAAGACCTATTGTCAACTGGGATGACTTGCCGTTCTGATTTTAAAAAAATTCTTCGGGAATTGCAGAAAACAATGCAATTTTCACCGTGTTTTTCCTTATATATGGAGGTGAAAAAATGGGCTTTACAAATTTAAACCCAAATAAAAATAAATATTTTGCAGTTCCCGAGGAATTGAAAGGTTACAAAAACTGGGTGTGCTGGCAGTCATATCCAGATCCGAAATCGCACAGCGGAATTTCAAAGAAACCGATAAATCCAAGAACGGGTGGCTTTGCAATGCCGAATAACTCGGACACTTGGTCAGACTTTGAAACAGCAGTCAGAGAATCCGCCAAATATTCAGGCATAGGCTTTATGTTCTCAAATTCACCGTTCTTCGGTGTTGACCTTGACGATATGCCGAATGACATTCAGGACTACCAAAACGGCGGAGCTGACAACATAATCAGCGAGTTCGTGAACACTCTGCAGAGCTATACCGAATTTTCGCAGAGCAAGACAGGCGTTCACATAATCTGTAAGGGAACTCTTCCCGAGGGCAGAAGAAAGGCGAAGAATGATTCGGGCGGTTTTGAAATGTACGAAAACGGCAGATTTTTCGTTGTGACAGGAGATTACTGCTCTGCATATGCGTACATAAACGATTGCACCGAAAGCATAAAACCGTTGCATTCAAAGTATCTCGGCAAGGCAACAGAGCCACAGCCTAAGCTCCGTAACATTGAGGTTAATCCGAACACCGTTGACGATATTGTCAGAATCGCCTGCAATGCCAAGAACGGAAGCCTTTTCAAGGCTCTGTACAGCGGTGATTTTTCGGCTTACTCGTCACAGAGTGAGGCGGATATGGCTTTTTGCAATATGCTTGCGTTCTGGTGCGGTTGCGATACCGACAAAATGGATTCGATTTTCAGACAATCAGGCTTAATGCGTGACAAGTGGGACAGAAAACAGTCGGGTACAACCTACGGCATTATAACCCTGCAAAAGGCTGTGTCGGGCTATACGCAGACCTATAACCCAAAACAGCATAACGATTATTCAATTTCAATCGGTGAGGGCAAGGCTGTTCAAGCGGTTGACGAAGAAAAAATGCGTGCCTACACCTTTGACGATATGGGTAATGCCGACAGGTTCGTTGATTTATTCGGCGATAATGTAAGGTATTGTTACACCGAGAAAAAGTGGTATTACTACAATTCTATGAAGTGGTGTGTTGACAATATCGGGGTAGTTTTGCGAATGGCAGACAAGAGCGTTGAGGCTATGAAAGCCGAGGCAAAGCTATATTTGCAGGCTGATGAGGAAAGCGGCGGAGATATGTCGAAAGCATTTGAAAAGCATATGAAAGCAAGCCGTTCCAACAAATCAAAAAAAGCAATGCTCAACGAGGTTGAACACCATATCCCTGTTTTGCCGGCACAAATGGATAAATACCGTATGGCATTAAACACCCCAAGCGGAATAATCAACCTTAAAAACGGCGAAGTGAGGGCGCATAATCCCGAATATTATTTTACAAAGATTACTTCGGTTGACTGCTCTCAAACGGCAGAGTGTCCCCGTTGGCTTGCATTCCTTGACGATATTTTTGCAGGCGATAAGGAGCTTATTCGCTACATTCAAAAGGCGGTCGGTTACAGCCTGACAGGCTCAACAGCCGAGCAATGCGCATTTTTTCTTTACGGCACAGGACGAAACGGCAAGAGTACATTCATTGATGTTATTCGTGATGTGTTCGGTGATTATGCCGCAAATATTCAACCCGAAACAATTATGGTGAAGAACTCTCAGAGCGGAGCTATAAACAGCGACATTGCACGATTAAAGGGTGCAAGGCTTGTCACCTCGGTTGAGCCGAACGAGGGCGTGCGAATTAATGAGGGACTTCTCAAACAGCTTACGGGTGACGATACCGTAACGGCAAGAAAGCTGTACAGCGAGGAATTTGAGTTCAAGCCCGAGTTTAAGCTGTGGATGGCGACAAACCATAAACCGATCATCAGAGGCACGGATACAGGCATTTGGCGAAGAATACATATGATTCCGTTCAATGTTCAGATACCCGAGGATAAGATTGACAAGAACCTTACGCATAAACTCAAAGCCGAAATGACAGCAATTTTCAAATGGTGTATCGACGGCTGTATTCTGTGGCAGAAAGAGGGCTTAAAAATGCCGTCTGCCGTTCTTCAGACCGTGAGGGAGTACAGGCGGGAAATGGATGTTATTTCGGCATTCATTGAGGACAAATGTGTGTTAGAGGGTTCGGTGCAGGCAAGCACGCTCTATGCCGCCTATACAGATTGGGCGGAAAGCAACAATGAATATCGTATGTCAAACACCAAGTTCAGCACCGAGCTTTCAAAAAGATTTGAAAAGGTAAAGGGAAGAAATTTCAAATATTTTACCGGTATCTCTTTAAGTTCAGAATAATAGGTGTGTCGGCTTGTGTCGGGTTTACGGGTTTTTATAACCTTTCGTATAAGAAAATAAAATAAATATATATATA
>CAJMRT010000065.1 GCA_905215855.1 uncultured bacterium | reverse complement strand
TAACCTAAGTGCATATGTTCGCCCATTGGGCGGCAGGAGCGTTGCTCCGATTTTATAAGGGTAATAAATATTTAGGATAGGACGATGATTTATGTCTGTTGAATTTTCTGTTCCGCTGTCGCAAATTGCAGAAGCATTGAATCTCACCGATGTTTATATTGCCGAAAACTATAAGGAAATAAATATATCGACTGTTGAAATTAACAGACCGGGACTTGAGCTTACGGGTTATCTTGAATTTTTTGACAACAAACGAATTCAGGTTCTCGGCAACACAGAGTTCTCGTATCTCGGTCGCTACGGTCCTGAGGCTCAGAAAATGGTTATTGACTCCATTTTCAGCTTTGGACCGCCTGCGGTTATAATCTGCCGCGACATTGAACCTTCAAACGCAATTCTTGAGAGTGCAAAACTGCACAAGGTGTCAATTTTCAGCACTCCGCAGAGTACATCGGATCTCACTGCGTCACTTGTACAGTACCTTAACAAAGAGCTTGCTCCGAGAATCACCCGTCACGGTGTTCTTGTTGAAGTATACGGCGAAGGCTGTCTGCTTATCGGTGACAGCGGTGTCGGTAAAAGTGAAACCGCTATTGAGCTTATTAAGCGGGGTCACCGTCTTGTTGCCGATGATGCCGTTGAAATCAGAAGAACTTCTCAGACAACTCTTTACGGTCAGTCACCCGAAAATATCCGCCACTTCATTGAGCTTCGTGGTATCGGAATTATCAATGCCAGAAAGCTTTTCGGTATGGGCGCAATCAAACTGCAGGAAAAGATTGATATGGTAATCAACCTTGAACAGTGGGACAGTTCAAAGGTTTATGACAGAATGGGTCTTGATAACGAGTATATGAAGATTCTCGGTGTTGAAGTGCCTACTTTGACAATTCCTGTGAAACCCGGCCGTAACCTTGCTGTAATTATTGAGGTTGCCGCTATGAATAACAGACAGAAGAAAATGGGTTATAATGCCGCTATTGAGTTGCTTAAAAACCTTGGTATGGCAGTTGAAGACCTTCCGCCAAGTGAAAAGGTAATTATTGATACATGGGAGTAACAGTATCGGCTTTTTATTCATTTGAAAATACGGAACAGAAATTTCATACTTTAAACTAACAATGGAGGGTAATTTAATGGACACTACCGATATTATATATAATTGTGCTCAGAAACTCGATTGTGATGCAAGACGATTTGAACCGATGAGCAGACACACTTCATTTAAAATCGGCGGAAAGGCAGATGTTTACATAAGAGTGACAAATCTTTCTCAGCTGATGAAAATTTTAAAAGAATGTGACGCTTGCAAGGAGAAGTACATTCTTCTCGGCAACGGCAGTAATGTTCTTGTTCCCGATGAGGGAATCCACGGCACTGTTCTCCGTCTTGACGGTGATTTCAGAAACATTTCATTGATTGACGACACAACAATCTATTGCGGTGCAGGTGCGGCTCTGGGAAGTCTTTGCAAGTTCGCCCAAAAGTGCGGACTTTCGGGACTTGAATTTGCGTGGGGAATCCCCGGAACAGTCGGCGGTGCGATATTTATGAACGCAGGCGCATACGGCGGTGAAATGAAAGATGTTGTTTACAGCGTTTCTCATATAACAAACAGCGGTGACATTGGCAGAACCGAGGCCACTGATCTTGGATTCGGCTACAGAACAAGCGTTTACCGCAAAAACGGCTGCATAATTACAGGCGCTGTTTTCAAACTCAAAAAAGATGATCCCGAAGAAATTCAGAACAGAATGAACGACTATATGAACCGCCGTTCGGCAAAACAGCCGCTTGAATATCCGAGCGCAGGCAGTGTGTTCAAAAGGCCTGAGGGTGCATTTGCAGGTGCACTCATTGAGCAGTGCGGATTAAAGGGCAAGACAGTCGGCGGTGCTCAGGTCAGCGAAAAACACGCAGGTTTTATTATTAACAAATCGAATGCTACGGCAAATGATGTAAAACAGCTTGTGTCTGAAATTCAGAAAACTGTTGAAGATGAAACAGGCTACAAGCTTGAATGTGAACTTATTTTTCTTTAAAGCAAAAAAGGTGTATTTTTATGGAATTTGTAATCATTACAGGAATGTCGGGTGCAGGCAAAACAGGCGCTCTGCATGTACTTGAAGACATCGGCTACTATTGTGTTGACAATCTTCCGTCAAGCTTGCTGTCAACACTCTACGATCTTTGCCTTAAATCTGAAGATGATTCAATGAAAAGAGTTGCAGTGGTTGTTGATGTAAGAGGCAACGAAAAATTTGAGGAAATGTGTTCTCAGATTGAACGCTTTAAAAGACGCTATGAAAATGTAAAAGTATTGTTCTTTGACGCAACTACCGACAGACTTGTTGTCCGCTATAAGGAAACAAGAAGAAGACATCCTCTTTCTGAAAAGTTGAAAGACGGTTCGGTATTGTCTGCCGTTGAGCTTGAAAGAGAACTTCTTTTGCCTGTAAAAAGAATTGCCGACTACAACATTGACACTACATATATGTCAAACAAACAGCTGCGTGAGCGAATTATGTCAATGTTTATGGAGGACACCTCGCAAGGCATTACGCTTACATTTATGTCATTCGGCTTTAAATACGGAATCCCGCTTGAAGCTGACCTTATTATGGATGTTCGCTGTCTGCCGAATCCTTTTTATATTCCCAAACTCAAGCATCTTACAGGACTTGACAAAAAGGTGCGTGACTATGTTCTTGAAAGCGATGAAACAACCGAGTTCTTAAAGCGACTTTTGAATATGCTCGATTTTTCGGTTCCGCTTTATCTCAAAGAGGGCAAGAGCGAGCTTGTTGTCGGCATCGGCTGTACAGGCGGTAAACACAGAAGCGTTACAATTGCCATGCAGCTTAACGCTCACTTTCATGAGAAAGGCTATAAGTGCGTTATTCAGCACAGAGATATTGACAGGTAAGGTGCAGAGATGTCATTTTCCTCGGATGTAAAAAAAGAAATTTGTTCGGTTGAACAGTTCGACCGTGAAGCTCTCAAAGCAGAGCTTTACGGAATGCTTTTGTTCAGCAGAAATTTTTCATCAAAAAAAATAACCTTTACAACAGAAAGCAATTATGCGGGAAACCGCCTTATATTTCTTTTACAGAATTTATATATGCCGATAATCGAAAAACAATCGGCGTTGAGAACAAAATCAAGCGACAGCCGCCTTTACAAAATAATCGTGGTTGACGAAAACGATTGCAAGCGTATTTTTGAGGATTTCGGACATATTTACGGTCAGGTTACTTTGCGCGTAAACAGGGCAAATCTTTCAAGCGAAGAGCTTACACAATCATTTTTGAGAGGTGTTTTTCTAAGCTGCGGCTCGATATCCGATCCGATGAAAAGCTATCACCTCGAATTTTGCGTTCCTCACAAAAACCTTTCTCAGGATTTGTGCAAGGTTCTTTCCGAAATAACCGAATGTACTCTCGCTCCGAAAACAGTTGTTCGCAGCGGCAGTTATATCGTTTATTTCAAAGAAAGTGAGCAGATTTGCGATTTGCTCACCTACATAGGCGCTCCGATAAGAGCAATGGAGATTATGGGGACAAAGGCGATAAAACAGGTTCGCAACAATGTAAACCGCAGAATCAACGGTGAGGTGGCAAACATCGGAAAAATCGCAACGGCATCGGCAAAACAGCTTGATGCAATCGAACATATAAAAAAGACGATTGGAATAGATTCTTTGCCGGAAGATTTGCGTGAAATCGCATATTTAAGGCTTGAAAATCCCGATATGTCGCTCCGTGACTTGGGACAGAATCTTTCAACTCCAATCAGCCGAAGCGGTGCAAATCACCGTATGCAAAGACTGCTTGAATATGCAGGTACAGAGGTAAAAACTAATGGAAAATAAAAATATAACTTTTGAACAGGCAAATGAACTGCTTGAAAAATCAGTTTCAAAAATGGAGAGCGGAGAGCTTACTCTTGAACAGACAATGGAGGAGTATGCAAAAGCGTGTGAACTCCTTGCTTATTGTATGAAACAGCTTGAGCAATGCAAAGGTAAGATTATTGATATAAACGAGAGAATTTCAAAGCTTTCAAAGGGTGATGACAATGAGTAAGGATTATGCAAAGATAACCGAAAATGCTTTAACAAACTATCTTCCGAGTGCGGATTGCCGTGAAAAAAAGCTGATTGAGGCAATGGCTTACAGCCTTGAGGCAGGCGGAAAGCGTGTCCGTCCGTACCTTGTGTTTTCGTTTAACAGCCTTTGCGGCGGAAGTGAAGAGTCTGCAACGGCATTTGCCTGTGCAGTTGAAATGATTCACACATATTCTCTTATTCACGATGATTTGCCGTGTATGGACAACGATGACCTCAGAAGAGGCAAGCCGTCAAACCACAAGGTATTCGGCGAAGATATTGCGTTGCTTGCAGGCGATGCGCTTTTGACGCTCGCTTTTGAAACCCTTACAAATGAAAATACAGTAAAAGTCTGCGGAACTCCTGCATGTTGCAGAGGTGTTTCCGTGCTTTCAAAATATGCCGGTGCGGTGGGAATGATTGGTGGTCAGGTTATAGACCTTATGAGTGAAAATACGAACGCTCCGATTGAAGTCCTCCGTGAAATGGACTACAAAAAAACAGCCTGTCTTATAAAAGCAGCCTGCGAGCTTGGCTGTATAAGTGCAGGCGCAAACGATAAGCAAATCAAAGCCGCCTCTGAATTTGGCGAGTGCATCGGCATTGCATTCCAAATTCAGGACGATATTCTTGATGTAACCTCATCGGATGAAGAACTCGGCAAACCTGTCGGCAGTGATGCCGAAAACAGCAAGTCAACCTATGTTTCACTTCTCGGAATTGAAAAGTGCCGTGAGCTTGTTGATGAACTTACCAAAAAGGCCGTCAATGCGCTGCAGGGCTTTGACGGTGATACAACAGAGCTTGAAGATTTTGCATATAAACTTGCAAAAAGGAATAAATAACTCTGTTAAGTAATTTTGATTATACGGATAGGAAATAAATTATGGGTGAGTATGAACTGCTTTCTAAAATTAAATCACCGCATGATGTCAAAAAGCTTAATGACGAACAGCTTGAAAAGCTGTGTACCGAAATAAGGGAAAAGCTCGTTGAAACCGTGTCTGTAAACGGAGGACATCTTTCACCAAACCTCGGTGTTGTTGAACTTACCGTTGCTCTTGAGCGTAGCTTTAATCTACCGAAAGACAGCATTGTATGGGATGTCGGACATCAGGCATATACCCACAAGCTGTTGACGGGACGCTACGAGCAGTTTGACACAATCCGCAAAAAAGGCGGAATTTCAGGCTTTCCGAAGCGTGCCGAGAGCAAATACGACGATTTTAACACAGGTCACAGCAGTACATCAATATCAGCTGCATACGGAATTGCAAGAGCAAAACACCTTATGGGCGACCAAAGCTACACCGTTGCCGTGATTGGTGACGGTTCATTTACGGGTGGACTTGCTTTTGAGGGAATGAACAACTCAGGCAGATTCAACAAGAACTTTATTGTTGTTCTCAATGATAACAAAATGTCCATTTCACCGAATGTAGGCGCATTGTCACGCTACCTTACAACGGTAAGAATTCAGCCGTGGTATATGCGAGTCAAGAAAATTACGGAAAAAATTCTTTTACACATTCCGCTTATCGGAAAACCTCTGAAAAGATTTCTTCAGGGAGGAAAATCAAAACTTAAAAATATTGTGTACAAAAACACTCTTTTTGACTGCTTCGGTTTTACCTATCTCGGACCTATTGACGGTCATAACATTGATGAGCTTGAAAATGCATTTGAGTGTGCCAAAAAGGTGAACTCTCCCGTTCTTGTTCATGTTGTCACCAAAAAAGGAAAAGGTTATCAGCCTGCCGAGGACAATCCGGGCGGATTTCACGGAATCGGTCAGTTTGATATTGATTCCGGCGAGCCCCTTTCAAGCCACAGGGGGTTTTCGGCTGAGTTCGGAAAGACTATGTGTGAGCTTGCCGAGGATGATAAAAAGATTTGCGCAATTACAGCCGCAATGTCGGGAGGTACGGGGCTTACCGAATTTTCAAAGCTTTATAAAGAAAGATTTTTTGATGTAGGTATTGCAGAAGAGCACGCAGTAACCTTTGGATGCGGACTTGCCGCAAAAGGTATGCGACCTGTTTTTGCCGTTTATTCAACATTTTTGCAGAGAGCCTATGACCAGCTTTTGCACGATGCGGCTCTCGGAAAGCTTCACCTCGTAATCGGGGTTGACCGTGCGGGGATTGTTGGTGATGACGGTGAAACTCATCAGGGTGTGTTTGATGTTTCGATACTCAACACCATTCCGAACACAACAATTTTTTCTCCCGCATATTTTGACGGTATGAGAAAATCTCTTTCAACCGCAATCTACATTTGTGACAGCCTTGCCGTTGTGCGTTATCCCCGTGGCGGAGAACTTTACAGACCTGATGATTTTGGCGAAGAAAATCTTTCATACGATGTTTACGGAAATCCTGATTGTAAAAATCTTCTCATCACCTACGGCAGACTTTTTTCATATGCCTGCAAAGCTAAGGAAACTCTTGCAAAACAGGGCGTTGAGATTTGTATATTAAAACTTTGCAGAATTAAACCTATTGACGAAAATGCCGTTGATTTTGCGGCAGATTTTGAAAATGTATGGTTCTTTGAAGAGGGCATAAAAAACGGCGGAATTGCGAGAAACTTCTCCGATTTACTCTGTTGCACACAGTTCTGCGGAGATTATCATATAAAGGCTATTAATGACAAATTTGTCAAGCAGATGTCAGTCAGCGAGGCTCTTCATGAGCTAAAACTTGATGATGACGGAATGGTAAACACCATTACCAAAAATTTAAAGGAAAAGAATTAGAATGAAAAAAAGACTTGATGTTCTTGTATATGAAAAAGGCTTTACCGACAGCCGTGAAAAGGCTAAGGCAATTATAATGTCGGGACAGGTTTATGTTGACAATCAGAAAGCCGATAAGTGCGGAACTTCTTATGATGAAAATGTTAAAATTGAAGTAAGGGGCAACACACAGAAATATGTCAGCCGTGGCGGTTTGAAACTCGAAAAAGCCATAGATAATTTTGACTTTGATTTAAAAGATAAGATAACTATGGATATAGGGGCGTCAACAGGCGGCTTTACCGATTGTATGCTACAAAACGGAGCAAAAAAGGTGTATTCAATTGATGTCGGTTACGGTCAGCTTGCGTGGAAACTTCGCAACGATCCTCGTGTTGTCAACCTTGAACGCACCAATATGAGAAAGGTTACAAGGGAACAAGTTCCCGATGAAATCGACTTTTTCTCAGTTGATGTATCATTCATTTCATTAAAACTGATTTTGCCTGTTGCAAGACAGCTTATGAGCGAAAATGCACAGGCTGTCTGCCTTATCAAGCCACAGTTTGAAGCAGGCAGGGAAAAGGTGGGCAAAAAGGGCGTAGTTCGTGACCCTGCCGTTCATGTGGAAGTTGTAAGAAAAATATTTGATTTCTGCCTTGAAAACGGCTTTGATGTGCTTAATCTTGACTATTCGCCTATAAAAGGCCCTGAGGGAAATATTGAGTATCTTATTCATCTGAGAAAAAGCGATGACCCTAAGTCATATACAGATATTACCCCCGAGGAACT
>CAJMRT010000064.1 GCA_905215855.1 uncultured bacterium | reverse complement strand
GACAGACAGACAGACAGACAGACAGACAGACAGACAGACAGACAGACAGACAGACGAATTACATATGCAAGAATTGTCATCAGGAGAAAGATGTAACGGAGTCATGGGAGTGCCTATCACATTCCTCGATAAATACAACCCGGATCAATTTGAAATTATCGGACTTGCGGCAGGAAACATTAGAGGACTTGCCGGAATTACTTCACGAACAGGAAAAGATGGACCATATATCGGTGGAAAACTCCGCTACGGAAGAATTTTTGTCAAAAAGAAGATGTAGTGGTATTATGGGAGTTCCCATTACTTTTTTAGATAAATATAATCCTGAACAATTTGAAATAATCGGATTGACACAGCGTGGGTGTCATGATGAATCTCTTGAAACCAAAAAATACAATGATTTTTGGGAAATGCGTCCTGATGGAACAAAAACAGGCTCAAGTGGTAATAAAACAAATGGAAATCCAAATATTGCAAAAAATGACGGAAAACATAATTATTTTGTAAACAGAGAAGGCTATATTGTACAATCTTGTTATCAAAGAATTTTAATTAAAAGGAGGAAAAAAGATGAAAATTGAACCTAAGTCGATTAAAGTAAAAGATATATTTGACGGTTATGCAGATAACGGTGATAACGGTGTTTTTGCATATGACGGTAGGCTTGCAATTCGACCGGCTTATCAAAGAGAATTTGTATATAGTTCAGAACAGGCTGAATCTGTTATTCATACGATACTGAAAGGATTTCCTCTCAATGTTATGTATTGGGTAAAAGTTGGTGATGATCAATATGAGGTTCTTGACGGACAGCAAAGAACTCTTTCTGTAATGCAGTATTTAGATCATAAATACTCTATTTCTGTTGACGGCGGGAAATATTATTGTGACTCATTACCCGATGATAAATATGATGATATAATGAATTATGAGTTTATGGTTTATGTATGCGAGGGTAGTGAATCAGAAAAATTAGATTGGTTTAAGGTTGTAAATATTGCAGGCGAAAAATTGACTGATCAGGAACTTCGTAATTCAGTATATACAGGTAAATGGCTTACTGATGCTAAGCGATATTTTTCTAAACGAAATTGTGCCGCAAAAGGGTTATCTGATAAATATATTAAAGCAGATTCAAACAGACAGGAACTTCTTGAAAAAGCTTTAATTGGTATTTGCGGTTTTCAAGGTATAGATAATATTACCGAGTATATGTCGATGCATAAGTCAGATGATGACGCAGATGAATTATGGCAGTATTTTCAGGATGTTATCAATTGGGTACAAAAAATATTTCCTAAGTATTACAAAGATATGAAGGGATTGGATTGGTGTTCCCTTTATAATAAATATCATAACAATACTTATAACTCTTCAGCTATGAAAACAGAGGTAGAAAAACTTCATCAAGATGATGAAGTGCAAAAACAAAAAGGAATTTATGAATATCTTCTTTGCAAAGACAAAGATCCATTTGCCGGCAGATTGCTTAATTTAAGAGCATTTGACAACAGAGATAAGATGGCGACTTATGATAAACAACATGGATTGTGCAATATTTGTGGTGAACATTTTGAGTATGATGAAATGGAAGGCGACCATATTAAGCCTTGGAGTAAAGGCGGTCGCACAATTCTCGATAACTGTCAGATGCTTTGTAAATCCTGCAATGCAAAGAAAACTGACAAGTATTGAGTAGTAACAAAAACGGTGGGCATCTGCTCACCGTTTTTTATGTTTTTTATAATATCACCTATAACTTGTAATGCAGTAAATGAATAAGCCTATTATCATAAGAATAGGAATGCCGACACTGTACGGGAAAAAGAATGCAAAAGCCACACCAAAAAGGATACTGTAGAATGGTGTTGAAATCAGCGAAAAAACAATTGATTTGCCGACCTTTGTACCCGTATCGCATTCAAACTTTTTAAACATTGTAAAATAAGCAATAACAGCTTGAATCAAAAATATAAAAACAATACTTCCTATGCTGAATGAAAGATAGCAAGTTAAGTCAGGAAACGGAAGATTAAAAAGCAGCATTGCTGTCATATGCAAAACAAAAAATATCGGGTAAATTATTATTTGATTCTTTTTGCCGATGTTTACTTTGTTTTTGTAACCCGCACTTCTTTCCGTATGGCAAAATGCCGTTGTAACAGAAAGTATGGCAAGAAGTATAGATAAAATAATTATAGTGATTAAGATTTCGGGATTTGAGTTTTCATTCATAATATCACTTCGTTAAAATCAGCAGGGGTAAAGAGTTACTGCAATTATATACGGAACTATCGGTGAGCTTACAATAAATATGTAATACGGTGCGCATATTGCGGCAAAGACTGCGGCTCTTTCCGTTTTGTCTGCCTTTGAACAGGAAAATCTTTGGAATATAGTTGACTTTGCAATAAAAAATTCAACTACGCCTGCCACAAATATTAAAGATAAATAAGAAAATTTTGGTATTGTGATGTGGTAGTAATCAACTGAGTCCGTAATATGTGCAACAGCCATTGCAACAAATGATGCAATAAAGTTTATAATTGAAAAAATCAGAATTATTTTTTTGTAATCATTTTTTGTTATAAGTGTTTTTTCTTCTGTATCAGCTTTTTTTCTTGCATAATATATAGCAATCGAAACGGTAGTAGATGTAAAAAGTATGGCTGAAAGTATAAATAATAATATAACAGCGAGAGTTGCCGAGTTAAACATAAATCATCTCTCCTTAAAAGAAAATCATCTTTATGAAAAGTGCATATGGAATAAACAGGTGCCACGGTGCATTTATAACGGCGGTTAAGAATGCAATGTCGTTTCTTTTTCTTTCGGGTATGTCAATCTTTCTTAAAAATGTAAAGTTGTTTACAAGGGTTAAAAACATAACAACAAAAACTACCGCCGCTAATGTGGGAATCAAAGCGAGAAAATGACCTGCTTCTCCCGGTAAGAGAACAAAGCCTACGACCATTTCGGAAAAATTTTCCCAAAACAGTGCTATATCAATTTGATGATAGACTGCTGATATAATAGCCAAAGTAATTACGGCAAGCGGAATTAGAATTACGAGAATTTCTGTAAGAAGAGAAATCAATGACGCTTTGATAATGCTGAAATTTCCGCTGTAATTTTTCTTGTGAAGTGTGTGCAAAATGAGTTTGTTGCTCAAAAGAAGTTTTAAAAAGCTGATAACCACTACGCATATAATGAGAATTACATATGCAATGTAAGGCACTTTAAAATAATCCATAACCAAGCCCCCTTAAACACAAAATCAAAATATAATACTGTCAATAATCATATCTACAATCATTCCGTAGGGAATCAAAAATTCATAAGGTGCATTTGCAAGTGCTGTGAAAAATGAAAGTTTCATTCTTTTACTTTTAGAAACTTCAAAATCTTTGTAAACGAATTTGTAATTGATAAGAAACAGCATTGGAATGCTTAGAATAACTAAAATAAAGAAAGGTATAACAAGTTCATTATACATACCGTACTCATCACCGATTGTATCATATTTAGGACCAAAAAGAGCCATTGCAAATCCAGGGAAAAATGCTGATAGCAATTGTCCTAAATTCAAAAATCCATATATACTGCAAACAATTGCTCCTAAAATAAACAGAACAATTGCTGATAACAAAATATAGTTTGTTCCCAGAGTATATAACACAACCTTTTTGAAATTGTAATCACCTTCATAAGGCTTTTTAGAAAGATATTTTGAAATACCGAAATTTACTGCTAAAGCTTTTCCTATGCTTACTGCAACGGCACAAATGCCGAATATAAGATATAAGAATCCCATAACCAAGCCTCCTTAATGAATTATTGAACTAATTCATTAGTACAATTATATAATACAATATTTCTGTACAATTGTCAATCGGAAAACACAAAATTTTTGTTTAATTTCAAATGCTTTTTTGCGAAAATTGTATTAAACCGCCCGAATAACATACTTGTTGTCAAATTTGCTCATATAATGTATAATAATAAAAGTAACGATACCGAGAAGGTGATTGCCGTGACGATTGAAAAAATTAAGAGAATTTATGCATCTACCGCAATTTACAAGTTTTTGCAGGGACTAAAGAACGCTGAAACCGATGACTTTGATTCAGCGTTTGACAATGTGCTTGATTTTTTCGGGAACAAAATCGAGGAGGACGCTCTTAAAATTGAATGTTCGGGTGATGAGGTTAATATGATGTTCTTCGATTTTGTAAGAATGTTATCGTCAACCCGTCACCTTGCAATGTGTGTGTTTGTAAACGGCAATGCCGATGTTGATACAGTCAAAAGACTTGAACGCTTTTCGGGTTGGTCGGAGTGCTTTAAGGTTGTTCGTGATATGAATAAACATGATGACAAAATCTGCATCTACATAGGCTTTATAAATTGGTTTGACGGTGAAATTTACGATGTTGATTACACGGTTAATGTGATTATGTAAGGTCAAATTGCTTGAAAAGTCAGACTTTATCGGATAAAAATTGAAAGTCAGAAAAAGTCAAAAATATTTTAAAATATTAGGAAACGAGAGCATAAGCGAGAATTCGTGAGAATTTCAAAGCTTATGCTTTAATTTTTGACTTTAATTGACTTTGACTTTCTCTGACCTTGATATTATAATGTAGTCAAACAAATGAAAAGAGGCGACCAAAATGAGAATGAGCGATTTGGTGGCACAGTACATTATAGAGATGCTTGACCGTGAAAACGGCAGTGCAGAGATTCAGCGAAACGAACTCGCCGGCAACCTAGGATGTGTACCGAGCCAAATCAATTATGTTATAACCTCCCGATTCACTCCCGAAAAAGGCTACATTGTAGAGAGCCGTAGGGGCGGCGGCGGATTTATCCGAATAAGCCGTGTGAAGATGGATAGAGGTACGGCGCTTATGCATATAATAAATTCGATTGGAACAACACTTGACAAGGCAAGCGCAGAGGCAATGCTCAAAAATATGTTGCAAAGAGATATGATTGAGCTTACATCGGCAAGACTGATAGCCTCGGCGTTGTCCGACAGAACGCTTACAAATGTTGAACAGAGTAAACGAGATGCCGTGCGAGCGGACTTGTTCAAGAATATGTTGCTCACATTAAGTTGATTTTGAACGGAGGCAGTTATTATGAAATGTCAAAAATGCGGTGCTAACAATGCTAATACTCATGTAAAGACCGTTATCAACGGTGAAATTAAGGAATATGATTTGTGCAGTGAATGTGCAAAGAAAATGGGATACACAAACATCTTCGGTAACTTTGAGGACGAATTTTCGGGACTCCTCGGAAGCTTCTTCGGCAACAGCCTTCCCGCAAGAACTCAGGCAACACGCTGTGACTTCTGCGGCAGCTCATATTCCGATATTGCAAAGTCGGGTCATGTAGGCTGTGCAAAATGTTACGAAATTTTCGGCGACCAGCTTCTTCCCTCAATCAGAAGAATCCACGGCAACACAACCCATTGCGGTAAGAACAGCCGCTTTGGTACAAAGAAAGCCGAAAAGAGTGCCGAGATGACAAAGAAAGATAAAATTAAGGCACTTAAAAAGGAACTCGACAAGGCAATTTCGGAACAGAATTTTGAACATGCCGCAGAGTTAAGAGATCAGATTAAGGAAATGGAGGCTTAATTATGAGTAACGAAGTAATTTCCACCAGAGTAAGACTTGCAAGAAACCTGAAAGATTACCCGTTTCCGTGCCGACTGTCCGAACAGGGCAGAAAAAAGGTTATTGAAAAGGTTACAAGTGCAATCAGGGACAGCAACAGCTCAATTGCCTCGGATTTCAATCTGATTAAGCTTGATGATTTGACAGAGGCACAGGGTGTGTCACTTGTTGAAAGACATCTTGTAAGTCCCGAATTCATTAGCGAAACAGAGGGCAGAGCATTGCTGTTGAGCAAGGATGAAAGCATGAGCATTATGATTAACGAGGAAGATCACATAAGACTTCAGGTTATCACAGACGGCTTGTCGCTTGAACAGGCATATGACACAGCTGATAAGCTTGACACCCTGCTTGATGAAAACCTTGAATTTGCTTTTGATGACAAGCTCGGTTATCTTACACAATGCCCTACAAACCTCGGCACAGGCATGAGAGCCTCTGTTATGCTCCATCTGCCGGCACTTGAAAAGAGCCGTACAATCGGCAGAATTGCAGGCAACCTTTCAAAGCTCGGACTTACAATCCGCGGTGCTTACGGTGAAGGCTCAGAACCCAGCGGTTCGCTTTATCAGCTTTCAAATCAGGTAACGCTCGGTATCTCCGAAAAAGCCGCAATTGAAAATCTTGAGAACATCACAAAACAGCTTGTTTCTCAGGAACAACAGGCAAGAGAAAGACTTGCAAAGAGTATTGATATTCAGGACAGCGTAAGCAGAAGCTTAGGCTTGTTGAAATCGGCAATGGTTATGACTCATGACGAGGCCTTAAAGCTGTTGTCAAATGTTCGTTTCGGCATTTTGTCGGGACAGATAAAAGATGTTACCGCAGAGGTTGTTGACTCTCTTATGGAAAAAATTGAGCCTGCAACGCTTATGGTAAACTCAGGAAAAAATCTTTCCGCACAGGAAAGAGATATTGAAAGGGCAAAAATTTTAAGAGAGGCTCTTTCATAGAAAATAAGCAGTTAATACATTATCCACAAGGAAGGGTGATGATTTTATGTATCAGTTCAAAGGTTTTACAGAAAAAGCAAACAAGGCGCTTAATCTTGCGATTGAAAGTGCAGAGGAGATGCGCCACAACTATGTCGGTACAGAACATATTCTCTATGGACTCGTAAAAGAGGGCAGCGGTGTTGCCGCAACCGCTCTTAATGAGTGTGGAGTAACGGAAGATGCTCTCCGTGAAAAGCTTGAATCCATTAACGGTACAATGTCGCTCGTTGAGCTTACTCCCGATGATTTTACTCCCCGTACAAAGAGAGTTCTGAGAGCCGCAGTTATCATTTCTTCAAAAACAGGCTACACCTATGTAGGCACAGAGCATTTGCTCCTTGCAATCCTTTCGGAAAGCGACAGCTACGCAGTAGCTTTTCTTGAAGAACTCGGTGTATCTGTTGAAAGACTCGCACAGGCTGTGTCAAAAGGTATGCAGGGCGGTGCAGATGACGGCTTCGGCGGTTTTGAAAACGAATCCGCTCCGAACGGTTCACAGAAAGGCGGTTCGGCTCTTGATAAATTTGGCAGAGATCTTACTCAAGCCGCAAAGAACGGTGAAATTGATCCTGTAATCGGCAGAGAAAAGGAAATCCAGAGGGTTATCCAGATTCTTTCCCGCCGTACAAAGAATAATCCTGTTCTTATCGGTGAACCCGGTGTAGGTAAAACTGCGATTGCAGAGGGACTTGCACTTGAAATTGCAAAGGGCAATGTACCTGAAATTCTTAAAGACAAGCGAGTTGTCAGCCTTGACCTCACAGGTATGGTAGCAGGTGCGAAGTACAGAGGTGACTTTGAGGAGAGAATTAAGGCGGCTATTGACGAGGTTAAAAAGTCAAAGAACACTATCCTCTTCATTGATGAACTTCATACTATCGTTGGCGCAGGTGCCGCAGAGGGCAGTGCAGACGCCGCAAATATCCTTAAACCGTCACTTGCAAGAGGCGATTTTCAGGTTACGCCCCAGAGGTCGCAGCCCTCGCGGGAGCGCT
>CAJMRT010000063.1 GCA_905215855.1 uncultured bacterium | reverse complement strand
AGCCTTGAACTTTTCAACGATGGCCTGAATACCTTCTTCGCCCTTCTTCATTGAAACGATCATTACTGTTTCGTAATTAGCTGTTACTGCCATTAATATTGCACCTCCTTCTGGACATTATGGCGGTTTTCACCGCAAGGATTGTTATGTACACAACATAACAGATTTATTATAACATAAAATCACGGTTTGTCAACATTTTTTACTGTTTTATTTCGCTTCGAGCCGATATTATAAATTTCTTCACTTTTTCAAAATCTTTACCGTTGCCGTTTGAATTTTCAACACCCGAACTTACATCAACTCCGTCAGGTTTAACGGCTTTTACGGCTTTTGCAACGGTTTCGGGATTCAGACCGCCTGCAAGCATAAACAATTTATCATCACGAGTCAGATTTTCAAGCATTGTCCAGTCAAAGGTTTTTCCGCTGCCGGGTTCGTGTGCGTCAAAAACATACCCCACAATATTTGTGTTCATTCTGTATTCGTCAAACTTTTCAAGGTCGCTCACATTAAACGCACGGATTACCTTTAGATATGGATGTGAAAGCACATCTTCTTCAACCTCACCGTGAATCTGAATGTAATCAAAACCGCAGTCGTATGCAGTTTTCACCTGTTCAAGAGTCGGAGAAACAGTTACTGCAACCGACAAAACATTTTTATCAAGCGTTTCAATCAGGCTCTTGGCGGTTTTGGGAGAAATATTCCGCTTACTCTTTGGAAAGAACATTACAAAGCCCGCAAAATCGGGTTTGCAGGCATTTACTATCTTAATATCTTCGGCGGATGTAATTCCGCAAATTTTAACTTTCATAAACTCACCTACAAAATAATTGTACCATATCGAATTAACGGTTGCAATAAAAAAAGACAAAGGACAGTCTGCGTGGCTGTCCTTTATCAATATCGGGAAGTAATCCAATTACTTATTAGCTGTTAAATACACCTGTTGAGAGGTAACGCTCACCTGTGTCGGGGAACAATGCAACGATTGTCTTGCCTGCGTTTTCTTCACGCTTGGCAAGCTCAATTGCGGCTGCAAGAGCGGCTCCTGAAGAGATACCTACGAGGATACCTTCTGTCTTTGCAATATCATTTGCATTTGAGAAAGCGGCTTCGTTAGCAATCGGAAGAATTTCGTCATACACCTTTGTGTCGAGAGTATCGGGAACAAAGCCTGCGCCGATACCCTGAATCTTATGAGGACCGCCGTGACCTTCCGAAAGTACGGGAGAAGTCTGCGGCTCAACTGCAACAACCTTTACATCAGCCTTCTTTGATTTGAGAAAGTTACCCACACCGCTGAGTGTACCGCCTGTGCCGACACCTGCAATGAAGAAATCAACATTGCCGTCCGTATCCTCCCAAATTTCCGGACCCGTTGTATCAAAATGAGCCTTAGGGTTAGCAGGATTCTCAAACTGACCGAGGATAATACCGCCGTCAATTTCCTTTTCAAGCTCTTTGGCCTTTGCAATTGCACCGCTCATACCCTTTGTACCGTCAGTAAGAACGATTTCAGCACCGTATGCCTTGAGGAGGTTTCTTCTCTCAACGCTCATTGTTTCGGGCATTGTGAGGATTGTCTTGTAGCCCTTTGCAGTAGCTACCGATGCAAGACCGATACCCGTGTTACCTGATGTCGGTTCAATGATTGTTGAACCCTTTTTGAGCTTACCGCTCTTTTCAGCGTCCTCAACCATAGCTCTTGCCACTCTGTCCTTAACACTGCCGGCAGGGTTAAAGAGTTCAAGCTTTGCAACAACCTTTGCCTTGAGGTCATATTTCTTTTCTATATTAACGAGTTCGATAAGCGGTGTTCTACCGATAAGTTCTGTTACACTTGTATATACTTTGCTCACAAAAATCAAGTCCTTTCAAAATTCAACAAATTAAAATCAGTCATCAAGTGAATCAAATGCTTCCTGAAGGTCATAGATAATATCGTCGATATTCTCTGTGCCGATTGAAAGTCTGATAGTGTTTGGCTTAATGCCCTGTTCTGCAAGCTCTGCCTCACTGAGCTGTGAATGAGTTGTTGATGCAGGGTGAATTGCAAGAGATTTAACATCTGCAACATTTGCAAGAAGTGAGAATACTTCGAGGTGGTCGATGAATTTCTTTGCAGTTTCAGCGTCACCCTTGATTTCAAATGTGAAGATTGAGCCTGCACCCTTCGGGAAATACTTTTTGTAAAGAGCATTGTACTTGCTGTCAGGAAGCGAAGGATGATTAACATTTTCTACCTTCGGGTTCTTAGAGAGGAAGTCAACAACCTTGAGTGCATTTTCAACATGGCGTTCAACACGAAGTGAAAGTGTTTCAAGACCCTGAAGGAACATAAATGCGTGGAACGGTGAAAGTGTAGCGCCTGTATCTCTGAGGAGAATGGCACGAACATAAGTTACAAGAGCAGCACCCGGAGCGGCCTCTGTAAATACTGCACCGTGATATGATGCGTTAGGCTCTGAGAACTGTGGGAACTTGCCTGATGCAGCCCAGTCAAACTTACCGCTTTCAACAATTACACCGCCGAGAGCCGTACCGTGACCGCCGATAAACTTTGTAGCCGAATGAACAACGATATCTGCGCCGTACTCAAACGGTCTGAGAAGATAAGGTGTAGCGAATGTGCTGTCGATTACAAGCGGAATCTTGTGTGAATGAGCAATATTTGCTACTTCTTCAATATCAATAATATTTGAATTGGGGTTACCGAGTGATTCAATGAAAACAGCCTTTGTGTTTTCGTCAATTGCATTTTCAAATGCGTTTTCCTCGTCAGGATCAACAAACTTTGTTGTTACACCGTACTCTGAGAATGTATGCTCAAGCCAGTTGTATGTGCCGCCGTAGATTGTCTTTGCGGCTACAATGTTGTCGCCTGCTTTTGCAAGAGCCTGGAGTGCATATGAAACTGCCGCTGCACCTGATGCAACTGCAAGAGCTGCTGTGCCGCCCTCAAGAGCTGCAATTCTCTTTTCAAAAACATCCTCTGTCGGGTTTGTAAGTCTGCCGTAGATGTTACCTGCATCTTTGAGTGCAAAGCGGTCTGCGGCATGCTGACTGTTGTGGAATACATAAGAGGTAGTTGCATAAATCGGAACTGCTCTTGCGTCTGTTACAGGGTCTGCTGTTTCCTGACCGATGTGAAGCTGTTTTGTTTCAAATTTAAGATTTCTTTCGCTTAATTTACTCATTTTAATGTCCTCATTTCATTTTAATTTTAATTTCAGAAGTTATGTTGCGGATTTGATGTGTCCCGTATCACATCCGTGCGTTACTGCAACATCGTTTGAATCTGAGATTTTTCATTTGGATCACCTTTCCCATATTTCCTATTTGATTGGTGGGTTTTAATTGGATTGTCTATATCATACCACAGATTTTTTATTTGTCAATAGGTTTTTTGAAATTTTTTCTTATCTTTCCTATTGGCTTAGTAGGTTTGCTGGGTTTTAATTATCAGAAAGGTCAAAAGAGCCGATATTCAAGCCATTTTTCTAATTCCGACCGTTAAGCAGTCAAGTTGAGATTTTTTCTGATTTTTTAAAACTAACATTCAAAAGCACCATTTGCAAACAGTAAAGCACCGCATTACCTACTAAATTGCTGTGTAAACAACAAAAGCACCCGTAAAGGATGCTTTCGGACTATATTAAATTACATAGTTATCTGCCGAATTTGCAATAATGTCGGCAAGAGTAATGTTGTCAACAACATCGTCAATAGCCTTCTGGAGTTTCTCCCACACAAAAAGCGTTGAACATTGTTCACGACGGTCACAGGTATTTTCATTACCCTCAAGGCAAGCCACGGGTGCAAGACTGCCCTCGGTAAGTCTTAAAATCATACCGACAGTATAATATTCGGGTTCATGAGCAAGACGATATCCTCCGTTTGAACCTCTTGTGCTGAGCACATAACCTGCCTTTGTAAGTACGGTAATAATCTGTTCAAGGTATTTAAGCGATATTCCCTGACGGGCGGCAACCTCCTTTAGGGCTACATTTTCCCCTTGTTTACACTGAGCAAGGTCAACCATAAGTCGGAGCGCATACCTGCCCTTTGTTGAAATTTTCAAATTAACCACCCTATTCATATATCAATAATATGATTTAAGCATATCACAAACGGCTGTATATGTCAATGAGCCTGTTGCACAACAATAACCTATTTAACTTGTAAAAAAGCACAAAAAGCGGGAGCGAAAAACGCCCCCGCAGAGTTCGTATATAAAGTTACGATGATACACCGCAAATCATTGTTACGATTCTTACTGCAAACAAAGCAAACGCAACCCACATAATCGGATGAATTTCTTTGATTTTGCCTGTAACAACCTTGAGAACAACCCAAGTAAGGATACCGAACATAATACCTGTTGCTATTGAATATGCAAACGGCATAAAGATGATTGCTACGAAACCGCCGACTGTATCGGCAATATCTGAGTCAAAATCCATCTTTGTAACATTCTTAATCATAAGAAGACCTACAAATACGAGTGCAGGAGCTGTTGCAAATGAAGGAATAGCAAGGAAAATCGGATAAAGCGGAATAGCAAGGACAAAGAGAATTGCAGAAGTAAGAGCTGTAAGACCTGTTCTGCCGCCCTCTGCAACACCTGTTGTTGACTCAACATAAGATGTTACTGTTGATGTACCGAGGCAAGCACCAAGACATGTACCGAGTGCGTCAGACATAAGAGCACGACCTACACGGGGAAGCTCGCCCTTTTCATTGAGGAGATTACCCTCCTGAGCAACACCGATAAGTGTACCTACTGTATCGAAGAGGTCAACAAAGAGGAATGCAAATACGATAACGGCAAAGTTAAGCGCATGCTGTGCCACATAACCGAAGTCGAACTTGAAGAAAGTTTCTGTTGCCATGTTCTGGATAGGTCCGAATACAGAGTAGTTTGCAAAATCAGGAATGAGCGATGCACCCTGATACCAACCGCAAAGCTGAGCAATGATACCGAGAACCCATGTTGCAAGGATACCGATAAGGATTGAGCCTTTAACTCTGTAGTGCCAGAGTGTAGCAACAATGAGGATACCGACAAGTGCAAGAACCACCGGAGCAGAACCAACATCACCGAGCTTAACGAGAGTTGATGACTGAACAGCCTTGCCGTCATAGTAAGCGTCTGTTGTGATAACGCCTGCGCCCTTAAGACCTACAATTGTGATAAAAAGACCGATACCTGCCGAAATACCGTACTTGAGGTTCTGAGGAACCTTGTTTACAAGTGTTTCACGGAATTTGAAGATTGAGAGGATAATGAAAATAATACCCTCAACAAGAATAGCTGTCAAAGCTACCTGCCATGGATTTGTGATGCCCTGCTCTGCAAGCTGCGGAACAACTGTGTATGCAAAATATGCATTCAGTCCCATACCGGAAGCAAGAACTACAGGATAGTTGGCATAAAATGCCATGATGAGTGTTGCGAAAGCAGCCGATACAGCTGTTGCTGCAAAGATTGCATTCGGATCCATTCCTGCGGCAGAAAGAATACTCGGGTTTACAGCGAGTATATAAGCCATTGCAAGGAATGTTGTAATGCCGGCAATAATCTCGGTTTTGACATTAGTGCCGTTTTCTTTCAGTTTGAAAATCTTTTCCAAAAGAAAGCCCCCCTAAAATATTTGTCGAAACACGACATAGTTAAATTGTAGTTTATTCTTGCCAAAATTTCAAGTGGTATATTATACAAATTCATTGTAAAAATCAAGTTTTTGATTGCTTTGTGAAGTTTTCTGAGAAAATCAGGTACAGGCAATTATTGAACATTTCACGAATAAAATTATATAACGATAAATTTTAGTTTAAGGGGTGCTGTTATGATTGAGTTACTCGGATTTTTAGGACAATATATATGTTTCTTCATTCTTCATGTTTGCGGAGGCGGTTCGTTTCCGAAACCCTTAACAGAAAAGCAAGAGCGTGAATGCCTTGAAAAAAGTGCAAACGGCGATATTGCGGCAAGAAATATGCTTGTTGAACACAATCTGAGGCTTGTTGCACACATAATAAAGAAATATTACGGAACACAAAGCGAACAGGATGACCTTGTATCAATCGGCACAATCGGTCTGATAAAGGCAATCAACACATTTGACATAAACAAAAACATAAAATTAAGCTCCTATGCAAGCAGATGTATTGAAAACGAAATTCTTATGCATTTCAGAAATGCAAAGAAAAGTGCTCAGGATATTTCTTTAAACGAAACAATTGATACCGACAAGGACGGCAACCCTCTCACCCTTCTTGATATTATGTCGGTTGACGATAACATAATTGACAATCTTGATTTTAAGCTTAATTCAAAAAAGCTCGGTCAGTTCATAAGAGAGGAACTTAACGAGCGTGAGCAAAAGATTATTGTACTGAGGTACGGTCTTGACGGCAAGGAAGCTATGACTCAAAAAAGTGTTGCCAAAATGTTAGGCATATCCCGTTCCTATGTCAGTCGCATCGAAACCAAAGCGTTAAAACAATTGCGAAAACGATTTGAAACAAGTTCAAATTTGTGAAACTTGGTAGAAATATTTGCATCTTTGTCTGCTGACAGACTTATTATATATTGTATTTAGTAAAGCGTTGTGATACACTTATCTTAGAATATTAAGAGTAAGGGAAGAATCATTATGAAAAAGTTATATTTATCAGCTATCATATGCACTCTCGCATTTTCTCTTTGTGCATGTGTGGGCACAACCGAAAATACAAATGACACAACCGTTGTTGAAACAACAGCAACTACCGCAACTCCTACAACAGTACAACCTACAACTGAAGAGCTGACAACTGAAGAACCCACAACTGAAGAACCAACTACCGAACCAAAGGCTGATATTGACTGGAGAAATATCTACCTTAATTATGTAAACGAACATAATCTTGCACAAGGAGATATGACATCTACAGGAGGACTTACGAATTACAGCCTGTTTTATATAAACGACGATGATATTCCCGAACTTTTCGGATATGGTACTCCGTTGCCTTACGGAAACATTCTTTGCTATATTGATGATGACGGTGAGCTGCACGAAGAACACCTTGGGGCTGACGGCGGACCATTGCTTGTAGAAAAAACCGGTAAATTCCGCTATACTTGGGGCAGAATGGGTGCATACTACGATGCACATTACACATTTGACGGCAACTCGTTGACAAAGGTTTCTGAGGGTTCATATATGAACGAAGCAGGTCCTTTAAAATTCAAAGACGGCGAAGATTACAGTGGAGCAACCTTTAAATGGAACGAAAAATCCGTTTCTGCCGAAAAGTATAAAAGTGAACTGAATGACTTTGTTAAAATAAATGAAGCAAAAATTCCAAACGCACTTGACTATGATAAAATTGTCGAACTATTAAGTTAATTAAAATTATTCACATCAATTATAAAAGCGTAGCAGAACTTTTAAACTGCTACGCTTTTATTGCAAAATAGTATTTAGTATGCTATTTTAGCATACTTTTCCCAACGGGCTTTCGATTCCCATCTAATTGAGTTATCCTTTAATATGCAAAAAGAAAAGGTACTCACTTTTGAGTACCTTTTGATGGAGCGGATGATTACTTTGCAATACAAAAAATACCAATCTCGTCTTTGACTAAAGCGTTTTAGCTTGACTTGCATCAGCGCTACGCCCTAAAAACAGTTCACTGAACTGTTTTCTATACGGGCTTTCGATTCCCATCTAATTGAGTTATCCTTTAATATGCAAAAAGAAAAG
>CAJMRT010000062.1 GCA_905215855.1 uncultured bacterium | reverse complement strand
AACATTGCGTAATATCATCGGCGATCTTGAGCTTGATAACACACTCACATCCCGTGATACAATTAACGGTAAAATCAGAGTGATTCTTGACGAGGCAACCGACGCATGGGGCATTAAGGTAATCCGTGTCGAGCTTAAAAACATTCTTCCGCCCCGTGAAATTCAGGATGCAATGGAAAAGCAGATGAAGGCAGAGCGTGAGCGCCGTGCAAGAATTCTTGATGCAGAGGGCGAAAAACGCAGTCAGATTCTTGTTGCGGAAGGTATGAAAGAATCTGCAATTCTTAAAGCTGATGCTGTTAAGGAGCAGAAAATCCGTGAGGCACAGGGTGAAGCTGAGGCTATTCTCACAGTTCAGAAAGCTAATGCCGATGCACTTAAAATGCTCAATGAGGCTGCTCCTACCGATAGAATCATTCAGCTTAAATCTCTTGAGGCGTTCGGTAAAGCCGCTGACGGCAAGGCTACAAAGATTATCATTCCGTCTGATATTCAGGGACTTGCGGGCAATGTTACCGCAATTAAAGAGCTCTGGAAAGATGATGTACCAAAGGCATAAAGGATGTAAAATTTATGGTAATTTTTCGGGCACAGAATTCTGTGTCCGATTTGTTACATAATTACATAAAATTGTGGGGGATAGGAAATGCAATTTTTACTCGACCTGTTGTGGTACTTCGTAATTTTCTCGTTTTTTGGCTGGGTGGCGAGCAGTTTTCGTTCGCTTCTTCTTGAAAAAAAATTCAGTAACAACGGTTTTTTGACATCACCGTTTTGCCCTATGTATGGATTTTCGGCGGTTATTTGTTATACGGCACTAAAACCGTTTGAAAACAGCAAGCTGATTTTATTCATCGGTTCAACTCTGATATTATCTGCACTTATGGTTGTGGTCGGTGTGCTTGTAGAAAAAACTCTCAAATTCAAGCCATGGGATTTTTCTTCCTCGAAATTCAGCATAGGCAATTATATAACTTTTCCTTATGCACTTTTTCTCGGATTGCTCGGTATGCTGCTTGTCGGATTGATAATTCCGGTGCTTCGCACAGCCGTTGAAGCAATTCCTTTCTGGGTAAGTCTTATTCTTGTTCTTTGCTTCTGCGGAATTATTGCAATTGATTATGTTTTTTCAATGATAACAACAATCCGTCTGCTCAGAAGAATTGCAAAGCTTAAAAATTCTTCCGAGCTTATGGATAAAGGTGCAACAGAGGTTGAAATTCAGGAACTTGAAGAAAACTACAACCGACTTTTTACAGAGAATATTTTAAGAAAAAGACTTGCACACGCTTATCCCGATCTCACTCATATGGCTTATGTAAAGCAGATTAATGCTAAAATTGAGGAGATTAAGCAGGATAATATGAAAGAATATACACAAACCTTTGAAAGCAAAGAGGACAAGCCGTTTGCTTACGGATTCTGTTTTACAAAGCTTTTTTATCTGTTTGTGATCGGTTCTTTCATCGGCACGATTCTCGAAACAATATGGGCATTCTGCGTTGACGGACATTTTGAAATGCGTGTCGGTATGGTTTACGGTCCGTTTATTCCTGTTTACGGCGGCGGTGCGTGTTTTCTGACAGCCGCTTTGTATAAGCTTTACAAGCTTAATGATACGCTTGTTTTTGTGATAAGTGCTTTTGTCGGAGCAGGTTTTGAGTATTTCTGTTCGTGGTTGCAGGAGCAGATGTTCGGCACGGTTTCATGGGACTACAGTGACACTCCGTTTAACCTTGACGGCAGAACTAATCTTATGTATGCCCTTATCTGGGGATTCCTCGGTCTTGTCTGGGTGCGTTATCTGTATCCGTTGACAGCAAAGCTTATTGAAAAAATCCCTAAAAGAGCAGGAGCAATTATTACAACATTTCTGATTGTATTCATGGCATTCAATGGCTTTATGTCCGTAACAGCTACGGCAAGATGGACTCAGAGAACAGAGGGAGTACCTGCGTCAAACAGCTTTGAAGAATATCTCGATGAAAAATTCGATAATGAAAAGATGGAATTTCTTTTTCCGGGTATGAAAAAGGCTGCAGAGGCGGGAGTTACAACCGAGGGCATAATTTCCAACGAAAGACCGTATCTTGATGCTACAGATCCCGATAACGGCATGAAAATCGAACAGGGAAAAGATGTTTCCGAGATTAATTAATATCATGAAGTGGCTATGCTTTGCACAGTCACTTTTTGCTTTTTGGCGGTATTTTAAAAATAATTTCGCCTGACTATTGAATTTTAACCGATTTTTTTATATAATTAATTAGTAATGCTTTATTTATGTCGATTCAAAGCATAAATTGGCATATTTGTCCTGACTTTGTCTGCCCACGGCACGGTTTTTGCGGCAATTTATCAAGTGGGCGGAAAGGCTATGAGTAATTATGAAAAAGGTTGCAATTATTATGGGCTCCGACAGTGATTTCCCCGTAGTATCAAAGGCTGTCAGTAAACTCAAAGAATTTGGCGTAGAGTATGAGGTTCATGTAATGAGCGCACACCGTACTCCCGATGCGGCAATTAAGTTTTCGGCAGAGGCTAAAAAGAACGGTTTTGGCGTAATCATTGCCGCAGCAGGTATGGCGGCACATCTCGCAGGTGTTCTTGCGGCAAAAACAACCCTTCCTGTGATAGGAATCCCATGTAAGTCGGCTCAGCTTGACGGTATGGATGCTCTTCTTGCAACAGTTATGATGCCTACAGGAATTCCGGTTGCAACAGTAGCAGTTGACGGTGCGGCTAACGCTGCAATTCTTGCCGTTGAAATGCTCGCACTTTCCGACGATTCTCTTGCAGAGAAGCTTGAAAATATGAAAGCTGATATGGAAAAAGGCGTTGCCGAAAAAGACAAGGCAATGCAGGCTAAGGTGGCAGAGCTTTGATTAAGAACTATGTAGATATTGACACAAAACTTGACAAAGTAAATGACGAGTGCGGTGTGTTCGGTATTTACCGTAATGATGACGATATCGATGTTGTTGCCGCCGCAAATGACGCACTCTACAGCCTTCAGCACAGAGGACAGCAGAGTGCGGGTATCACCGTGAATAAAGACGGTGAATTTACAACTGTCAAGGAACTCGGTATGGTGTCCGAGATTTTTACACCCAAAGCACTTGAAAAACTTCCGAATGGTAAGATTGCCGTCGGTCATGTCCGTTATACTTCTTCGGAATCACTCGACCGTGCATCTAACCAGCCGCTTGTTATGCGATATATTCAGGGTTCAATCGGTATTGCAAACAACGGCTCAATTACAAACTTCAATGAAATAAGGCAGGAGCTTGAAACGGGCGGCGCTGTTTTTCAGTCCAATTCTAATGCTGAAATTATGGCGTATGTTATCGCAACCGAAAGATGTGTAACAGACACGCTTGAAGATGCTGTTCTTTCTTCAATGAGAAAGCTCAAAGGCGCTTACTCAACTGTAATTTGCGCACCGAGCCGTCTTATCGGCTTTCGTGATATGCACGGATTCCGTCCGCTCTGTATCGGCAAACTCAAAAACAGCTGGATTTTCACTTCCGAAAGCTGTGTTATCGACAGTCTCGGCGGTGAATTTGTCCGTGATGTTGAGCCGGGTGAAATGGTAGTAGTTGACGAAGAAGGCTTTCACAGCTACAAATTAAAGCTTTTGCCCGATAAAACATCTTTCTGCCTTTTTGAATATGTCTATATCGCAAGACCCGACAGCGTAATCAACGGTGTCTGCGTACATAATGCAAGATTCAAAGCCGGTGAACTTCTTTATGACGAGTTCCCGATTGAGGCAGATATGGTGTGCGGTGTTCCCGATTCGGGACTTATTGCCGCACAGGGATATGCAAAGGCTTCGGGTATTCCTTTCAGCACAGGTTTTGTCAAGAATAAATATATCGGCAGAACAGTAGGCTCGGGTAAAGATAAAAAGAAAAGACTTCTCAGAACAAGACTTACAGCTTTGAAGGCTAATGTTAAGGGCAAGAGAGTTGTTATTATTGACGACTCAATTGTCAGAGGTGAAACCTCAAAGCATATTGTTCGTCTTATGCGTGAGGCAGGAGCTGCCGAGGTACATATGCTCATCAGCTCACCGCCGTTTGTATGTCCGTGCTACTTTGGTGTGGATATTCACGATAAAGAAAGTCTTATTGCAAACAAGTTGACAACAAGTGAAATCTGTGAATATATCGGTGCAGATTCACTTGGTTATCTCAGTATAAACAGCCTCAGAAAAATTGCTGAGGGTGCAAATATAGAATTCTGTGATGGTTGTTTCACGGGCAGCTATGACGCTGAAATTCCGAGAACAATCTTTGTAGATAAATACGCTAAAAAAATTAACAGAAAGTGACGGAGTGATTACAATGAACAACAGCTTTTCCGAAAGCTACAAAGCGGCAGGTGTTGATGTAACAGCAGGCTATAAGTCTGTAGAGCTTATGAAAAAGCATGTGGCACGCACAAAAATTGACGGTGTTATTTCAGGCATCGGCGGTTTTGGCGGACTTTTTGCCCCTAATTTTAAAGATATGGAAGAACCTGTACTTGTCAGCGGTACTGACGGTGTAGGCACAAAAATCAAACTTGCTTTTCTTCTTGACAAGCATGACACAATCGGTATTGACGCAGTTGCAATGTGTGTAAACGATGTAATCTGCTGTGGCGCAAAGCCGCTTTTCTTTCTCGATTATATCGCAATCGGCAAGAACTATCCCGAAAAAGTTGCTGAAATCGTTTCAGGCATTGCTGAGGGTTGTGTTCAGTCAGGCTGTGCTCTTATCGGCGGAGAAACTGCAGAGCATCCGGGTCTTATGCCTGTTGATGAATATGATGTTGCAGGTTTCAGCGTTGGCATTGCAGACAAGCCAAAGATGATTGACGGTTCAAAACTTAGCGAGGGTGATGTTCTTCTCGGACTCCGTTCTTCAGGTGTTCATTCAAACGGTTTCTCACTCGTTAGAAAAATCTTTGACATTAACGAAGAAACAATCAATGCCGAGTATCCCGAACTTGACAAAACTCTCGGTGAAACATTGCTCACTCCTACAAAAATTTATGTAAAGCCTCTTCTTGCTCTTATGGATAAGGTTGATGTAAAGGCTGTTTCACACATCACTGGCGGCGGTTTCTATGAAAACATTCCCCGTATGCTTACAGATGGTCTTTCTGCCAAAATCAAAAAGGAAAACATTCCTGTTCTTCCTATTTTCAAGCTTATGCAGAGAGTAGGTAATATCCCCGAGCACGATATGTTCAACACATTCAATATGGGTGTAGGTATGATAATCGCCGTTGCCAAGGAAGATGCAGACAAGGCTCTTGAAGTTCTTGCGGATAACGGTGAAGACGCTGTTGTACTCGGTGAAGTAATCAGCGGTAATGACGGAGTAGTGTTTGAATAATGAAAAATATTGCAGTTCTTGTGTCGGGCGGCGGCACAAATCTTCAGGCACTTATTGATGCTCAAAATAGGGGAGAAATCAAAAACGGAAAAATCTCCCTCGTTGTATCATCAAATCCAAATGCCTACGCACTTGAAAGAGCAAAAAACAACTCGATTGCTACGGAAGTTATCAGAAGAAAAGACTATGACGAATTTGATGAGTATGATTCTGCTATAACCGAGCTTTTGAAATCCAAGGATGTTGACCTTGTTGTTCTTGCGGGATTTATGACTATTCTCGGAAAGCGGTTTATTTCTGCTTTTGAAAACAGAATAATCAATATCCATCCGTCGCTTATTCCGTCATTCTGCGGCGAGGGCTATTACGGACTCAGAGTTCATGAGGAGGCTCTTAACAGAGGCGTCAAGGTAACGGGTGCTACCGCACATTTTGTAAACGAAGTGTGCGATGGCGGTCCCATTATCATTCAGAAAGCCGTTGAAATTCAGAACGGCGACACACCCGAAATTCTTCAGAAAAGAGTTATGGAACAGGCTGAATGGAAGATTCTTCCAAGGGCAGTTTCGCTTTTCTGCGAAGATAAAATTATAGTAAAAGACAATAAAACCGAAATTCTTGACTAACGGAGGAAAAATATGAAACCTGTATCACTTTACAATGACATTGCTTCAACTTCATATCCTGGCAGAGGCATTGTAATCGGCAAAAGTGCAGACGGCTCAAAGGCTGTTATTGCATACTTCATTATGGGCAGAAGCGAAAACAGCAGAAACAGAGTGTTTGCAGAAACCGAGGACGGCATCAAAACTCAGGCTTTTGATCCGTCAAAGCTTGTTGATCCGTCACTTATCATCTATTCTCCCGTAAGAGTTCTCGGCAACAAAACTATCGTTACTAACGGTGACCAGACAGATACTGTTTATGATCTTATGAATGAAGGTCAGACATTTGAACAGTCGCTCACAACAAGAGAATTTGAACCTGACGGTCCTAACTACACTCCACGAATTTCAGGTATCGTTGAGTGCGAAGACGGCAAGATGAACTATGCAATGTCAATTCTCAAAAGTGCAGACTGCAATCCTGATTGTTGCGAAAGATACACATTTACATATGACAAGCCGATAAACGGTCTTGGCAGATTCATTCACACATATATGAGTGACGGCAATCCGCTTCCGAGCTTTGAGGGTGAACCTATACTCGTAGAAATCGGTAACGATGATATTGACACATTCGCCGAGAAAATCTGGAATTCTCTCAATGAGGATAACAAGGTTTCACTTTTTGTACGCTATATTGACATTGCTTCAAATAAGGCAGAGTCAAGAATTATCAATAAAAACAACTAATTTATTTTTCGGAAAGGATGAATCCAATGAACGAACTTGCTTTAAAATACGGCTGTAACCCGAATCAGAAGCCTTCGAGAATTTTCATGCAGGACGGCAAAGATCTTCCTGTTGAGGTTCTCAACGGCAAACCCGGTTACATCAACTTTCTTGATGCATTTAACTCATGGCAGCTCGTAAAGGAACTCAAAGCCGCAACAGGTCTTCCTGCAGCTGCGTCATTCAAGCATGTAAGTCCTGCCGGTGCGGCAGTTGCAACTGAGCTTTCTGACACACTCAAGAAAATCTACTTTGTAGATGACCTTGAACTTTCTCCGATTGCAAGCGCATATGCAATGGCAAGAGGTGCAGACAGAATGTCGTCATACGGTGACTGGGTGGCTCTTTCCGATACTTGCGATGTTCAGACTGCAATTCTCCTCAAGAGAGAGGTTTCTGACGGTATTATTGCTCCTGACTATACTCCCGAGGCTCTTGAAGTCCTCAAGTCAAAAAAGAAAGGCAATTATAATGTCGTAAAAATCGACCCGAACTATGTTCCTGCTCCTATTGAGCATAAGGATGTTTTCGGCATTACATTTGAACAGGGCAGAAATGAACTCAAAATTGACGAAGAAATGCTCCTTCAGAACATTGTAACAGATAATAAGAATTTTACAGAGGATGCTAAGCGTGACCTTCTTGTTGCTCTTATTACTCTTAAATATACTCAGTCTAATTCTGTTTGCTACGCAAAGGGCGGTCAGGCAATCGGTGTAGGTGCAGGTCAGCAGTCAAGAATTCACTGCACAAGACTTGCAGGCAATAAGGCTGATATCTGGTATCTCAGACAGCATCCGAAGGTTATGAACCTTCCGTTTGTTGACAACATCCGCCGTCCTGACAGAGATAACACTATTGATGTTTACATCTCTGATGATTATGAGGATGTGCTTGCTGACGGTATATGGCAGCAGTTCTTCAAAACTAAGCCCGAACCTCTTACAAAGGAAGAGAAAAAGGCTTGGCTTGCAACGTTTGACGGTGTTTCACTCGGCTCTGACGCATTTTTCCCATTTGGCGATAATATCGAAAGAGCAAAGCGTTCAGGTGTTAAATTTGTTGCACAGCCGGGCGGTTCAATTCGTGATGATAATGTTATTGAAACCTGCAATAAGTACAATATGACAATGTCATTTACGGGTATTCGTCTTTTCCATCACTGATAGAGGTGCGGTTATGAAAATTTTAATGATTGGTTCGGGCGGCAGAGAGCACGCTTTAATTAAAAAGCTTCTTGAAAGTCCTAAATGCACAAAGCTTTATTGCGCTCCCGGCAACGGCGGTATTTCAAGAGATGCCGAGCTTGTTAATATCGGAGTTATGGATAAAGAAAATATGGTTAAGTTTGCAAAGGACAATGCAATTGACCTCGTTTTTGTAGCTCCTGATGATCCGCTTGCTGACGGTATGGTTGACGCTATGCAGGAGGCTGGAATCAGAGCATTCGGTCCTAATGCAAATGCCGCTATTATTGAGGCGTCAAAGGTTTTCTCAAAAAATCTCATGAAGAAATACGGCATACCTACTGCAAAGTATGAAGTATTCAATGACGCTCAGAAAGCAATTGACTATATAAAGAACGAAAATACTGCTCCCGTTGTTGTAAAAGCTGACGGTCTTGCACTC
>CAJMRT010000061.1 GCA_905215855.1 uncultured bacterium | reverse complement strand
TGGCGGTCTATCTCTTGTTTTCGGTTGCTTGCTTCCTTACCGTACATGAGCATTAAGAGCCGTGTTGTAGCAAATCATGGCATAAACCATAAAGAAAACCATGATAATTGTAAAAATAACTTCCTGAAATTTAGTTTTTGACATAAAAAATCTCCTTCATAAAAATGATAACTTAGTAAACATATAAGTGTTGTTCGTTATCATTTCCTTAAGGAGAAATGTGCGTTTCCAATTAAACCATTATATATCTCGAATATCATACTATAATTTTTTTATTTTGTCAACTTCAAAAAAATTTATTGTAATTACTCTGTTTAATACATTTTGTGACACTTTTATTACAATTCAGGTTCATTTCTCGGTGGATTTTTACTTTGAAATTTGGTATAATATGTACGATTGTGATGAAAATTACGCTTAAAGCTTGCGGTTCTGTTCAGAAAGGGTATTTTTACTATGGGCGCATCAATATATATTGCGGATGATGAAAAGAACATTCGTGACCTTATTACAAAGTTTCTTGAGAGTGACGGTTACAGCGTTACCGCTTTTGAAACAGGTGACGAACTTATGGCAAAATTTCTTGAAAGTCCATGTGAACTTGTCATTCTTGATATTATGATGCCCGGAACTGACGGACTTACAATCTGCCGTCAGCTGCGCAATATAACCGATGTTCCTATAATTATGCTAACGGCAAAGGATTCTGAATACGATTATATAAAGGGAATAACTCTTGGCAGTGATGATTATCTCACAAAGCCGTTCAGACTTACAACCCTTTTAATGAGAGTAAAATCCCTTTTAAGGCGAATGGATATGAACAGCAAAAAGGCAACCGCACAAGACCTGACCGATATAACGGTCGGCAATTTGAACTTTTTTGCACAGGAAAATATGCTTTACTGCAAAGGCAAGCCTGTGTCACTCAGCAAAACAGAACTTAAAATGCTTATATATATGTTAAAAGAACCGCAGAAAGCTTTTTCAAGAGAAGAATTGCTTGAAGGAGTGTGGGGGTTTGACACAGAAGTTGAAACCCGTGTAACAGATGAAACCTTGCGAAGAATACGCAGAAAGTTAAGCCTTGCAGGCAGTAATGTCAGCATAGGCACGATATGGGGCTTTGGTTACAGAATAAGCATTGCGGAGGATAAAAAGTGAAACACATAAAATTTCGTATCCTTATTATTGTATGGGTGTCGATGATTTTACTATTTTTGACCTTTGCTTATATACTCACCATCCTATACTAAATATAGACGTTTTTACTTACTCAACATTGTACTTCCGACACATTTTGTGAATGAGGCTGAAGATGCTCTTAAATATGAACTCGATTATCAGAACTATATGAATGAGTCGCAGCAGCAAGGTCAGATATATTATGACAGCGGTACTTATGATGATTCCGATGACTCAACCCTTGCGCAAGAGTTTGAGAGTGGGTATCAGGATTCATACTTCAGCTCTGATATTTACTATATAGACATAACCCCATCTGTTGAGGGCGGTTCAACCGAAAATAATACGGTTGTAGGTTCAAACTCAACTTCGCTAAAAAGTACATCGGAGCTTACGGAATATGCGAAAAAACACGATTTGACCGATGGCGATATTCACACTCTGCAAACAGAAAACGGATACTATATTTTCACCTCGTATGAAGAAGTGTATGTAACCGATACTTGGACAGAGGATTCAATAAGAACACGGTATCTTATGTACATAAATATTGACCATATCGTAAAATACACCCGTTCGCTCAATTGGCTCATCTCTGCAATTTTTTTGTGTTGTGTAGCTGTAATGAGCGTAATCGGCTACAGGCTCGGTGTTAAAATTGAAGATTCACAGAAAACTCAACGCAGATTTTTCCAGAATTCTTCCCACGAACTCAAAACTCCGCTTATGGCAATTCAAGGCTATGCGGAGGGAATAGAGATGAACCTTGTTGACCCTCAAAATGCCGCAGGAATTATTATGCAGGAAACAGAGAGAATGACAGGTCTTGTTGAAGAAATTCTTTCGGTTTCAAAAATTGATTCCCGTGGTTTTAAACTTGACCTTGTAAAGCTTGATATAAAAGAGGTTCTCTACGATTGTTTCCGTTCACTTGATGCGGTTCAGCAGATGAACGGTATCAGCATAGTGCCGGAATTTCCAGATGAGGTAATCACGGTAAAATGCGATGAGTATCAGATGGCAAGGGCGTTTCGTAATATTATTGTGAACGGACTGAAATATTCCAAAAAGAAAATCACGGTAGTTATTGAAACTAATCCAAAGTATGTTTATATCAGGTTCAAGGATGACGGCAAAGGTATTGACCGTGACGATATTGAACATATTTTTGACAGGTTTTATAAAGGCAGTGACGGCGGAACAGGTATTGGACTTTCACTTGCAAAGGAGATTATTCATCTGCACAAGGGCAACGTAACAGCGTATAACTACCTTGACGGTGCAGTATTTGAAGTGAAATTGCCGATTGTTGACTGATTATTTGTGCAAATTGCTGAAAATATAAATAATTACTTACTTGTGACATTTTTGTGATACTTTTTGACGAATTTTGTGGTATTATATTAGTGCGTTTGCAATATGCAATATGTAATAATTTGGTTAACGAATTTATAATTTGATAATTAATATACAAATATATAATGAGGTGCAGCTATGAACAGCAGTGTGCTGGCTTATCTTGAAAACTCTGCCGACTGTTTTCCCGACAAATGTGCGGTAACTGACGAAAAGGTTTCCTATACATATTCTGAGCTTGTAAAACTCAGCTCTTCTGTTGGAACCGCCCTTTCTGAACTTATCACATCGGGAGATGCAGTAGGCGTATATATGGAAAAATGTGCTGATGCGGTAGCGGCATTTTTTGCAGCCGTGTACGCAGGCGGATTTTATTCTGTTCTCAACACGGAGCTTCCGCAGAACAGACTTCAGACCACAGTTTCCGTACTCAATCCAAAGGTGATTGTAACTTCGGAATGCTTGCTTGAAACAGCAAAAGAATATTTTTCTGAAAGAAAAATTGTAACCTTTGAAGCTTTGGCAAAATCGGAACCTGATTATGCAAAGCTTGGCGAAATCCGCAGCCATAAAATTGACACAGATCCGCTCTACATCAACTTTACTTCGGGTTCAACAGGCACTCCAAAGGGAATTGTTGTGTGTCACAGAAGTGTAATTGACTTTATTGACCATTTTACCGAAATATTCGGCATTGATAATAACGATGTAATAGCAAATCAAGCACCGTTTGATTTTGATGTGTCCGTCAAGGATATCTATTCGGCTGTTAAAACAGGCGCAACTCTTGTTGTTGTGCCGAGAAGAATGTTCTCCGCACCTGCCGAACTTATTGACTTCATATGTGACCGCAAGGTTACAACTATGATATGGGCTGTTTCGGCTCTCTGCCTTATCAGCACATTCCATGCGTTTGACTACAGAACTCCCGAAACCGTTAATAAGATTCTTTTCAGCGGTGAGGTTATGCCGCTCAAGGCGCTTAAAAATTTCCGTTCACATCTTCCAAATGCGAAGTATGTAAACCTTTACGGACCGACTGAAATCACCTGTAACTGTACATATCATATTCTCGACAATGAACGCGACTATGCAGACGGTATTCCGATAGGCAAACCGTTCCCAAATGAAGATGTTATTCTTCTCGATGAAAATAATAGCAGAATTTCAGAGGTTGGCAAAGTCGGTGAAATCTGCGTGAGAGGTACTGCTCTTGCACTCGGTTATTACTCAAATCCCGAACAGAACGCTAAGGCTTTTGTTCAGAATCCCCTTAATCCGCATTATCCCGAACTGATTTACAGAACAGGCGACCTTGCAAGATACAACGAAAACGGCGAACTTGTTTTCAGCGGAAGAAAGGATTTTCAGATTAAATATATGGGACATCGCATAGAGCTTGAAGAAATCGAGCGTGAGATGTCGGCTGTTGACGGTGTTGAGCAATGCTGTTGTATTTTTGATGAGAAAAAATCAAGGCTCAAAGGTTTCTATGTCGGTTCAATCGAAAAGGACGAGCTTGCCGCGTCAATGTCAAGGGATTTGCCTGCGTTTATGATTCCGGGCGTTATCCGCAAGGTTGATGAAATGCCGCTAACAAAGAACGGCAAAATTGACCGTAAAAAGCTTGCTGAAATTGCAGGGGGCAGAAGAAAATGAACGAAATTCTAAAGCAGAACAAAACTGCATTCTATGTTTTTGATGTAAAAACTCTCAAAGACAGAGTAGCATATCTCAGAAAAATGCTTCCCGAAGATGTTGCAATCTGCTATGCAATCAAGGCGAACACATTTATTACGGCAGAACTTGAAAATGATGTTGACCGCTTTGAAATCTGCTCACCCGGTGAGGCTGAAATCTGCGATTTACTTGATATTCCCGATAAAATGATGGTGATTTCGGGTGTGTACAAAACTCCCGAAGTTATGGAAAATATGGTTGCAAACGGAAAATGCGACAGAATATTCACCGTAGAGTCACTTACACAGTTTAATCTTTTCAGAGAATTGTCCGAAAAATATAAAAAGAAAATTTCTTTGCTTTTAAGACTTACAAACGGAAGTCAGTTCGGAATCAATTCCGATGAAATCGAAGAAATTATTTCAAAAAGAAACGAATTTGAATATCTTGACATACTCGGTATTCAGTTCTTTTCAGGAACACAGAAAACTTCTCTCAAAAAACTCAAGAGAGAAATTGACAAACTTGACAATCTTCTTATTCTTCTCAAAGAGAAATATGATTATACCGCAGAAGAGCTTGAATACGGCACGGGATTCCCTGCAGCCTATTTCAAGGAAGATAATATAAATGAGGACGAGCTTATCGGCGGATTTGCACAGCTTTTGAATGAGATGACTTCAAAGCCTAAAATCACGCTTGAACTCGGACGAAGCATTGCCGCAGCCTGCGGTAAATATTACACGCATATCGTTGACAAAAAATGCAACAAAGGAGAGAACTACCTTCTTGTTGACGGCGGAATGAACCATATTGTGTACTACGGTCAGCATATGGCTATGAAACAGCCGTACCTTTCGGTTTGCGGAAAAGAAAATGAGCCGTGTACCGAATCGTGGAATATCTGCGGTTCACTTTGTTCAATGAATGATATAATCGCAAAACAAATTTCTTTGCCCAATATTGAAATCGGCGATGTAATCTGTTTTGAAAACACAGGCGCTTATTGTATGACAGAGGGAATTTCTTTGTTTTTAAGCCGTGACATTCCCTCGGTTTATATAAAAAAGGAGGACGGAACATATCTTTGCGTCCGTGATTCCTTTGAAACATTTAATTTAAACAAACCCAATTACAGAAAGGAAACGAATTAAAATGGATGAACTTATTGAGATTTTAGAGGACATTAAACCTGATGTAGATTACGAAGGCTGCGAAAATCTTATTGACGGTCACTATCTTGACTCTCTTTCAATCATTTCTCTTATTGCTGAGATTGAGGACGCTTTTGATGTGACAGTTCCTGCAGTGGAGGTTGTTCCCGCAAACTTTAATTCAGTAAAGGCAATGTGGAGTATGATTGAAAGACTCCAAGAGGAGGAGTAAGATGGATCTTCCATCATTACTGATGGCGGGCAGTCTTGATACGCTGACCTCATATTTTTCGGTAGCGTTTCTTGTTATGTTTCTGCCTGTTTCAGTTGTTGTGTATGCTGTTATACCGCAGAGAGCGAGAAGGTATTTTCTGCTTATTGCAAGCTTTGCGTTCTTCTGGCTCATAAGCGGAGAATTAATCGCCTATCTGATTTTGATAATAATGGGTGTTCATTATTTCGGCTTATGGCTTGACAGAATACAAACTCAAAAAAGTGCGGCGCTCAAGACTGTGCCTAAAGAGGAGAAAAAGGCTCTTAAAAAGGTTTATCTCCACCGCAGTCGCAGAGTTCTGCTCTTTGCCGCCGTACTTATGATTGGCGGTTTGTTAGTGATAAAATACTCACCGTTTTTCACAACAAATATAAATTCGCTGTTGTCGCTTTTAAATGTTCCGATTCAGTTTGATATTCCGAGTTATATAATGCCGATTGGTATTTCATTCTTTACTTTGCAGGCTGTATCGTACCTTTTTGATGTTTACAGAGGACTTATTAAAGCCGATGACAATATTTTCAGACTTGCGTTGTTTATGTCATTCTTTCCGCAGATTGTAGAAGGTCCTATCTGCCGTTACGGTCAGACAGCCAATCAGCTGTGGAATGTAAAGCAAATTGAGTTTGAAAATTTAAAACTCGGTGCAGTTCGTATCCTTTTCGGTCTTATGAAAAAGCTCGTAATCGCCGACAGACTTAATCCTATGATTAAGCAGATTTTCAGCCATTACGATGACTATCAGGGCGGAATAATCGCTCTCGGAGCAATTGCCTATACAATTCAGCTCTATTGCGATTTCTCCGGTACGATGGACGCAGTAATGGGTGTTGCTCAGATTTTCGGAGTTACAATGCCCGAAAACTTTGAAAGACCTTTCTTTTCAAAATCAATTTCAGAATTTTGGAAAAGATGGCATATTACACTCGGCACATGGTTCAAGGATTATATTTTTTATCCAGTTACTATGTCAAAACCGATGAAAAATCTCACTTCTTCCGCACGCAAAAAGCTCGGCAACCACTTTGGTCCGTTGCTTGCGGGAAGCATAGCGTTGTTCTGTGTATGGTTCTGCAACGGACTGTGGCACGGTTCTGCGTGGGGCTACATATTCTTCGGTATGTACCACTTTGTGCTTATTCTGTCGGGCAACATCATTGCTCCTGCGGTTACCGCATTCAATAAAAAGCTTCACATCAATTCCGAATGCTTTGCGTACAAAGTGTTTCAGATGGTTCGTACAGGCATACTTGTTGTTATCGGCGAAATGTTTTTCAGAGCGGAAAGACTTACAACAGGACTTTCTATGTTCGGAAAAATGGTGACCGACTTCAACTTCTCAAGCCTTGACTATGACCTTATGGCAAAGCTGAAAATTGATATGCACGATGTTGTAATTGTGCTTGTTACGCTTGCATTCATTTTTGTAATCAGCGTTCTCAATGAAAAGGGAGTATGCGTGCGTGGTGCAATTGCCAAGAGAAATGTTGTTATCAGATGGGCGGCTGTTTACGCCCTTATTATGTTCATCATAATCTTCGGCGCTTACGGCAAGGGATATGTTGCCGTTGATCCGATTTATGCAAACTTCTAAGGAGGGCTGATTATGAAGAAAATGATAAAAAGAATCGTCAGCTGCGTCCTGTTTGTTGCAATACTTCTCGGATTACTTCAGGTGTCCTCACTCATATTTCAGCCAAAGTCAAATGACAAGGCGGCAGGTATCCATTATCCGAGGGCAAACGGTATTTTCAGCGAACCTAAAGACAGTATTGACACTGTGTTTATCGGTGACAGCGAGGTGTATCATTCGTTCATTCCGCTCAATATCTGGAGGGATTACGGAATTACCTCGTATGATGTTTCTTCTCCGGCTCAAAAGCTTGTGTACTCAATGGAATTTTTGAAAAAAACTTTTGAAAAACAAAGTCCGAAGATTGTGTTCCTTGAAACCAATGCGATTTTCAGAAAATCTTATTTTGAGGATGAAATCACATATAAGGCAGAGCAGATTTTCCCTGTGTTCAGATATCATGACCGCTGGAAAAATCTTCAATTAAAGGATTTTTCGGCTACAGTTGAATATACTGCGAACGAGAATAACAAAGGTTATTTCTTTACTAAAAAGTCTAAGCCTGCGTCAGATAAAGACATAAATGAGTATATGAAGTATTCAGATATTTCAGCCCCGATACTTTCAACCAACGAGAAATATCTCAACGAAATTGCAGACTTTTGCCAAAAGCATAAGGCAAAGCTTGTGTTGATAAGTACCCCGAGTACAAAGAACTGGAATTATCAGCGACATAATGCTATGGAAACAGTTTCGAAGGAGCTCGGTGTTGATTACATTGATACCAATTTGCTCCGTGACGATATTCCGATTGATTGGAAAAAGGACTCAAAGGATAAGGGCGATCACCTTAACTATAAAGGTGCGGTAAAGGTGACAAAGTATATTGGAAAGTATCTTGAAGATACAAAGCTTTTCAAAGATAAGCGAAATGATCCGTCATACAGCAGTTGGAATAATTGTCTTGATAATTTTAAACAGCAGGTCAAAAAAGGCAAAAGCCTTGAAAGCTGACAAATCCAAATAATGATTCTTTCCCTTGTGTTGTAAGTTAATGCAAGGGAAAGAAATATTTTGAAAAACTTCAAAAAATCTATTGACAAAAAGGCGGTTATACCGTATAATCAATATTGCTTTTGAAAAAAGAAAATAAATGCGAGTGTGCTGGAATAGGCAGACAGGCACGTTTGAGGGGCGTGTGTT
>CAJMRT010000060.1 GCA_905215855.1 uncultured bacterium | reverse complement strand
TGTAATCAATGACTACATGGCAAACACAGCCTCTGTCTATAAGTACATATTCTCACAGACACTTATGTACATCAATCAGGGCTATACATCAACCGAAATTGCCAACATGATTGAACTCCCCGATGAACTCAACAAGGTTTGGTACACACGCCAGTATTACGGAACTCTCAAGCACAATGTAAAGGCAGTTTATCAGAAGTATATGGGTTGGTATGACGAAAACCCGATACATCTTGATGAGCTTGAACCGACAGAATATTCAAAGAAGCTTGTAGAGTATCTCGGCGACACAGACAAGGTTCTTGAAATGGCTAAAAAAGACTTTGACAAGGGAGAGTATCAGTGGGTTGCACAGATTACAAACACACTTGTATATGCAGATCCCGAAAATAAGGATGCCCGCTATCTTTGCGCAGACGCACTCGAACAGCTCGGCTATCAGGCTGAAAGCGGTGCATGGAGAAACGCTTATCTTACAGGTGCTTATGAGCTTCGTAACGGTACAAAAAATTATCCGAATTCCGAAGGTTCGGGTGCAACAGCTCTCGGTATGAGTACCGAAACAATGTTGGATTATCTCGGAATCTGTCTTGACGAAAAGAAGCTTGAAGATCAGAACCTTGTAATCAATCTTGAAGTGACCGATAAAAACGCAAAATATCTTCTACGCATAAATCACGGTGTGCTTATCTATTCACAGGAAAAGTGGAGCGATAAGGCTGACGCAACAATCAAAACCAAGAGCGCAGGTATTCTCGGCATTGCACAGAACAATCAGAAACTTATGGACGCCAGCATTGAAAAGGTTGAGGGCAACAGTGACATCATCAAAACCCTTACATCAAGCGTTGCCGAATTCCCGCTGTATTTCAATATTATTGAACCCTAATTAAAGTATGAGGTGACTATGAAAGTATTTAATTGTATTTTCGGCATATTGTCGATAATAGGCGCAATTTATTGTATGTTCTATCCGGGACTTACCTTCCTTAATACCGGTTGGATAGTGACAATTCTTCTCGGAGTATGGGGAATATGCTCCGTGATTGACTACTTTGCAAAACGCAAAAAGGCAAAGGCTGAACAGAGTGAAGCGATAATGGGAACACTCGGTCTTGTTGTCGGCATTGCAGCGGCAGTAATTTCAATCCTTGCAATGTTTATGCCCGGCATAAGACTTATGTTTGATGTTATCATTCTCTGCATTTTCTCAGGCTGGCTTGTAGTGGACGGTATCTCGTCCGTTGCAATGTCATTCAAGGTTAAGAACACAGGCTCAAGTGCGTGGCTGATTCCGCTTTTCTGCGGAATACTCGTCATAATCGGTGGTATCTACGGATTTTTCCACCTTATATTTGCCGCACAGACAATCGGATTTATGATTGGTGTCCTTTTGTCAATCTACGGTGTAAAGCTTATTCTTTCGGCATTTGAAAAGCCGAGCGTGTAAGATACTTATCTTGTTTTCTTCTCTTTTTAAGAAAAGTATGATAACCCCAAAATCCCGAACCTTCAGAGTATTGCATCTTTGAGGGTTCGGGGCTTTATGAGGAATCAAAAACAGAGGTGTCATTTTTCTGTTTGATGCATAAAATATCAGTGTAGAAATTTTCCGTTAAATTTTGTTATTAAAATGCAAATTCAGTATTGACAAATGAATTTTATTATGATAAAATAATGCCTGTTGAGTGACATTGCTCAGTATTCGGCGACATAGCCAAGTGGTAAGGCACGAGTCTGCAAAACTCTGACGCCCCGGTTCAAATCCGGGTGTCGCCTCCAAAACGGAAAGCACTTCTTAACGGGAGTGCTTTCCAATTATAAAAATGTGGGAGCATAGCTCAGCTGGGAGAGCATCTGCCTTACAAGCAGAGGGTCACAGGTTCGAGCCCTGTTGTTCCCACCATTATATGCGGATGTAGCTCATCTGGTAGAGCGCCACCTTGCCAAGGTGGAGGTAGCGGGTTCGAGCCCCGTCATCCGCTCCATTAAGTCAGTACGGTTGATGTGCTGATTTTTTTATTTTGCAGGATTTTTTGACAAACAAGGGGCTCGAAGGTGTAGCCTTGCGACCGCCGCCGGTGGCGGAAAAAGGGAGCAAAGCGCTGTCTGAAATAACGAGCATAGTGTAAATCTATAAAGATAATATTATCAGAGTGGTAGATAAAGTCTGTAAAAGTAATCGATACAAAATGAACACGGCGGCACATTTGGAATGTATTCAGATTTGTGCCGCTGCTTTTTGTTGCAGATTTAATCCTTGATATTCATATTTTGTTTGGTTATAATTAAGGCATAAACATAAAAGAAGGCATAAACAATGCAAACAATAGATGAGGCACTTGATAAACTGAAAAAGTCGGATTTTCGCAGTCGGTTTCATTTAAAGCAAAAGGACATTGACTATATAAATGAAAAGGGAATGAATAAAATCCGCTCCCATGCAGAAGATTTTGTCAGAACACGGCTTGCACCAAAATATATTCCGAATGACGGAAAGCAAACGCCCATGAGGGGACACCCTGTTTTTATCGCACAACACGCCTGTGCCTGTTGTTGCAGAGGGTGTCTTAACAAGTGGTACAGAGTTGCAAGGGATAAACAGCTTAACGAGGTCGAACAGCAGAAAATTGTAAATCTGCTTATGGCTTGGATTGAAAGGGAATATAATGATTATAATTCCAATAAAGAATGATAGATAAGGGCAAAAAGATGAGTGATAAATTAAGCGTGTTAAAAGATTACTTCGGACACGATTCTTTCAGAGACGGACAGGAACAGATAGTTGACGCTTTGCTTGACGGCAGAGATGCACTTTGCATTATGCCCACAGGTGCGGGCAAGTCTATGTGCTATCAGATTCCCGCATTACTTTTTGACGGGGTGACAATTGTTGTGTCACCTCTGATTTCGCTTATGAAGGATCAGGTCGGCTCACTTGTTCAGTCGGGAGTTCCTGCGGCATACATAAACAGCTCCCTTTCATATCCGCAATTTCTGCGAGTGCTTTCAAATGTTGAACACGGAAAATACAAAATCATCTATGTTGCACCCGAAAGGCTGTTGACTGACGGATTTCTCGACACCTGTAAAAAGGTAAAAATCTCAATGGTTGCAGTTGATGAGGCTCACTGCGTTTCACAATGGGGACAGGATTTCAGACCGAGTTACCTCAAAATTATTTCATTTGTTGAAAGCCTTGCAAATCGTCCGATTGTCGGAGCATTCACCGCAACGGCTACGAATGATGTAAAAGAAGATATAAAGAAAATTCTCAGGCTTGAAAATCCGTTTGAAATTACAACGGGATTTGACCGTCCTAACCTTTTCTTTGGCGTAATAAAATCATCATCAAAGGACGAAAAGCTTATTGACCTCATTCGGGAGCGTGGCGACAGGTCGGGAATTGTCTATTGTGCAACCCGAAAAAATGTTGAATCTGTCTGCGAATTGCTCTGCGATAACGGCTTTTCGGCTACAAGATATCACGCAGGACTTGATGAATACGAACGCAGGAAAAATCAGGAGGATTTCGTTTTTGACCGAAAAAATATTATGGTTGCAACCAATGCTTTCGGTATGGGAATTGACAAGTCAAATGTTACATATGTAATCCATTACAATATGCCGAAAAACATTGAAAGCTACTATCAAGAGGCAGGACGGGCAGGTCGTGACGGCGGTGAAGCTGATTGTATTTTGCTCTACAGTCCTAAGGATGTTCGCCTAAATCGCTTTATGATTGAAAATTCCGAGGGAAACGATGAGCTTACAATTGAAGAAAACGAGCAAATTCGTGAGCGTGATTTTGAACGCTTAAAATATATGACCTTTTACAGCACAACAAACGATTGTCTGCGTGGGTTTATTCTGCGGTATTTCGGAGGTGATAAAAAGGCTTACTGCGGAAAATGCTCCAACTGCCTTTCCGTTCACAAGCTTGTTGATGTCACAATTGACGCTCAAAAAATTATGTCGTGTATTGCAAGAACAGGACAAAAGTACGGCAAAACCGTGATTTGTGATGTGTTAAAGGGCAGTAAAGGCGAGAAAATCCTAAAAGCAGAGCTTAACAATCAGTCAACCTACGGAATAATGAAAGAGGTTACGGCAAGGCATATTTTCGGTACAATCGACTTTCTTGCCGAAAAGGAGTATATTTCAGCCGACAATGAAACCGAGGTTCTAAAGCTTTTGCCAAAGAGCAGAGATGTGCTTTTTGGACGGGAACGGCTTGTGATGAAGAAAGTTGAAAACTCCGAAAAGGTTGTTAAAACGCACCGCCCCGAAGTGCCTGTCAATTCCGAAATGCTCGATGCACTCAAGGCTTTGCGAAAAAGTATTGCGTCAAAAAAGAGCGTTCCTGCTTATGTTATTTTCACCGATGCAACGCTGATTGATATGTGCAAAAAATGCCCCAAAACGCCTGATGAAATGCTTGAAGTTTCAGGTGTGGGCAGAACAAAACTCGAAAAATTCGGCAAAGAGTTTCTTGAAGAAATCGCAAAATTCAGATAATCAAAATTTTTATAATATACAAAAAATTTTACCCTCACGGTTTTGTAATCGTGAGGGTGTTTGCGTATGTTTTTTACTTATATTTCATGACAAATTTTGCATAAAATGACTAAAACTAATTATAACATCAACTTATTTTAGTGAAAATAACCCGTAACTATGGCAAAAATTTACATAATTATTCCTAGATTTTGTCAAAAATCACCTTTTCCTTAGTTTCTTTTCCCATATTCTCCTTTTTTTATTGCGTATTGCCATTTCTTGTGTTACAATTACAAAGGTATATTGCGTAAGTGCGTTTAGTAGTAAAATAAAAATTTCTAATATTGTAGACTAAGACATTTAAGTTTGAGGGTATGGGTACGATGAAATTTAAAGCTTTTGAGAATAAGCTTTGGCTTGCTTCACCTACAATGTATGGTGAGGAAAGAATGTATGTAAAAGAAGCTTTTGATACTAACTGGGTATCAACTGTTGGTGAAAATTTAAATCAGCTTGAAAGGGGAATTGCCGAATATGTAGGTTGTAAAAAGTCGGTGGCTCTCGCTTCAGGTACTTCTGCGCTGCATCTCGCTGTAAAATTGGCAGGTGTTAAGCAGGGAGATACAGTGTTCTGTTCCGATATGACATTTGATGCAACGGTTAATCCTGTTTCCTATGAACATGCGGAACAGATTTTTATTGACAGCGAGACAGACACATGGAATATGAATCCTGTTGCTTTAAAAAAAGCTTTTGAACTGTACCCCGATACTAAAGTAGTAATTGTAGCCAATTTGTACGGAACTCCTGCGAAACTTGATGAAATCAAGAGAATTTGTGATGAAAACGGTGCCGTTCTTATTGAGGATGCTGCGGAGTCGCTTGGTGCTACATACAAGGAAAGACAGACCGGCACATTTGGAAAATATAATGCAATATCATTCAATGGTAATAAGATTATCACGACATCAGGAGGCGGAATGTTATTGACAGATGACGAAGATGCTGCAAAGCTCGCAAGAAAATGGTCAACACAATCAAGAGAACCGGCTCCATGGTATCAGCACGAGGATTTGGGGTACAATTACAGAATGTCAAACATCGTTGCCGGTATCGGCAGAGGTCAGCTTTTACATCTTGATGAGAATATTGACAAAAAGAGAAAAATATATTTGAGGTATAAGGAGGGATTTAAAGAACTGCCCGTTCAGATGAATCCGTTCCTCGATTGCTCAAAACCTAATTTTTGGCTTAGTTGTCTTACTGTGAACCCTGATGCGATGTGTGAACAAAAAAGAGGAAAGTTTGATTGCAAATATGTTTCCTGTAAAGGCAAATCCTGCCCTGATGAGATAAGAGAAACACTTGCTAAGTATAACATTGAATCCCGCCCGATCTGGAAACCTATGCATATGCAGCCGATTTTTGAGGGATATAAGTTTATTTCCGCAGAAGACACAACAGATGTTGCGGCAGATATTTTTAATAGAGGTCTGTGCCTGCCGAGCGATATAAAGATGACGGAAGAACAGCAGAATATTGTCATTGACATTATTAAGAGTTGTTTTGAATAAAATTTTCTTTTGGGGTGCTTTATGACAGTTGAATATAAGCAGGGGATATATGCTAAATACATAAAACGCTGTTTTGGATTTTTGTGCTCTTTACTTTTTTTGATTTTATTTTGTTGGCTATATGCTATTCTTGCAATTCTGGTAAAAACAAAACTTGGCAGTCCTGTCCTTTTTAAACAGGAAAGACCGGGTAAAAATGAGAAAATTTTTAAGCTTTATAAATTCAGAACTATGACTGATGAGCGTGATGAAAACGGCAACCTTCTTCCCGATGAAGTAAGGCTTACAAAGTTCGGCAGTTTTCTTCGTTCAACAAGCCTTGATGAACTTCCTGAACTGATAAATATTCTAAAAGGTGATATGGCTTTTGTAGGACCGAGACCACTGCTCGTTTCATATTTGCCATATTATACAGAGGAAGAGCAACTTCGCCATACCGTAAGACCCGGACTGACGGGTTGGGCTCAGGTAAACGGAAGAAACTTTATCGGTTGGGATAATCGATTGAAGAAGGATGTAGAATATTCAAGAAAAGTCAGTTTTTTGTTTGATGTAAAAATTCTCTTCATGACTTTCGTGCAGGTTGTGAAAAGAGATAATATTTCAGTTGATACCCATGTTGTGGAATCAAATTTTGCAGAAGAAAGAAAACAGAAAATGGAGCAACTCAAGAAGGCAGATGCAATATGAAACCTATAAATATATTAATTTTAAGTGCAGGAACAAGAAATAAAATCGTTCAGTATTTTAAGAAAAACCTCAGTGGAAATGGTAGGGTTATTGCTACGGATATGAGTACAATTGCTCCTGCTATATACGAGGCGGATAAGTATTACATTGTTCCGAGGATAACCGAACCTGGATACATCGACATAATTCTTGATATATGCAAAAAGGAAAATATCAGCGGAGTACTTTCGCTTATTGATCCGGAGCTTTCTCTTTTGGCTGAAAATGAAGATAAATTCAAGGCTGTAGGAACAACTGTAATCGGTTCATCGTACGAATTATGCGAAAGAGCTCTTGATAAAATGCAGATGTTTGAATGGCTTAGAAGTCACGGTTACAATTGTGCAAAAAGCTATGTTGATAAGAATGAGTTCTTTGCTGATGTAAAGACAGGTAAAGCAAATTATCCTGTCTTTGTAAAGCCTGTAAGGGGCAGTGCCTCAATTGCAATAAGCAAAGTATTCGACAATGAAACGGTAGATTTGTTGTTTAATCACTCTGACAATCTTATGATTCAGGAGTATCTTGACGGTCAGGAGATAGGTGCAGACTGTTATATTGACCTGTTGAGCGGAGAATTGGTTTCGGTATTTACCAAAAAGAAAATTGTTATGCGTGCCGGAGAGACCGATAAATCTGTATCGTTTAAAGATGAGAAGCTTTTTGAGCTTATTAAAAAGTTTGTAAATGAAAGTGGCTGGAGGGGTCAGATTGATATAGATATTTTTGAAATCAACGGTGAGTATTATATTTCCGAAGTAAATCCTCGTTTCGGCGGAGGCTATCCGCATGCCTATGAATGTGGCGCAGACCATATGAAATTGATTGTAAATAATCTTAACGGAATTGTAAATTCCGATGTTATCGGCAATTACAAAGAAAATGTCTATATGATGAAATATAATGAGATTATGATAAAGGAATCCTGAGTATTATGGGTATGAAACCAAAGATGCTTGTTTTGATAAACAGCAGCACCGGATTGTATGATTTCAGAAACGAACTTTTATCTGAATTAAGCAAGTCGTACTGTATCGTTGTGTCCACTCCTGATAGTGGAAAAATTGATTTGATAAAAAAACTTGGATGTGAAGTTATTATAACACCTATAGACAGGAGAGGAATTAATCCGGTAGTTGATTTAAAACTAATTAATAATTATCGTAAGATAATAAATAAAGAAAAACCGGATTATATTTTAACTTATACGATTAAACCAAATATTTATGGTGGCTTTTTAGCTCGAGTGAAAAAAATCAATTATGCAGTGAATATCACCGGTTTGGGAACAACTTTTCAAAAAGATGGATTGCTCCAGAGTATTGTCACAAAAATGTATAGAATTGCTTTCAAGAAAGCTAATGTAGTCTTTTTTGAAAATATAGAGAATAAGAATATCATTGTTAGTAAAAAGATTGTGCCGGATAGTAGATGTTGTGTTTTAAACGGTGCCGGTGTGAATCTTGATAGATATAGCTATTTAGAGTACCCGGTTGATTGTAAAAAGACACGCTTTTTGTTTATCGGTCGTGTGATGCGGGAAAAAGGTTTTGATGAACTCTACACAGCCATGCAAAGATTAATTGACGAGGGATTTGATTGTAAACTTGATGTTTTAGGTTCTTATGAAGAAGATTACAAAGAAAAGATAGATTCAGCTGTTGAAGCAGGTTGGCTTAGTTATTATGGTTACCGAAATGATGTAAGACCTTTTATAGAAAAATCACACTGTTTTGTCTTGCCTTCGTGGCACGAGGGTATGGCTAATACAAACTTAGAATGCGCCTCCTCGGGTAGACCGGTGATAACAAGTAATATACACGGTTGTAAAGAAGCTGTGTTGGATGGAACTACCGGATATCTTTGTGAATCACAGAATATCAATAGCCTTTATGAATGTATGAAAAAATTTATTGCATTGTCGTATCAAAAAAGAAAAGATATGGGAAAAGCGGGGAGAAAACATATGGAAAATGTTTTTGATAAGAGAATTATAGTAGATAGCACAATTAAAAATTTAAAATAAAGGAATTTTAAATAAAATGTTTAAATTATTGCCTGTTATCATTATTGGA
>CAJMRT010000059.1 GCA_905215855.1 uncultured bacterium | reverse complement strand
AAAAAACGAGCCGATAGCTGCCGCATTGAAAACTGCAAATTTAAGTATGTACTGAATAAATCTGTTTTTGATTTTAAACTCAATAGCACCTTTGAGAATCGGATAGTAACCAAAAAGTGCGATAAAATATATAACAGCCTCTTTGTCGCCTGCAAGAAGCGTTGAAAGCAATGCAGTTACGCAAAATACACCGATTGCCCAACCGTAGCCGTATTCAACCACAATGCAGGAAATAAGAATTCCCGCAAGACAAGGCAAGGCATAAGTTCCTATCGGAACAAGTGATGTCATCATCATAAAAACAAGCGAAAGAGCCGCCACAATTCCGCAAACCGCAATACGCATTGTACCCTTTTTGATACCGTTGTTTTTCATATTAACATCCCATTCTGCAGCAATCGCACAAGCAGTTTGCACACATCATACCGGCACAGACATCACAGAATGATGAGCCTGTTGCGTTGGGATTTGTCTGAGTATAACCGCCGTAATTGTATGCTCTTTGACTTTGCATATTATTAAGAGCGGCACGATATTCTGTGTTGTTCGGATCCATATTGCAGGCAGTTGTGAAATATGAAAAAGCCTGTTCTGACCATCCTCTGCGGTATGCAATCATACCCTTAAGGTAATGCCACTCGGCTGTTCTCATTGACTGAGCGGTGTTTTCAAGAATCTGATCAGCCTGATCAAGAAGTCCACGCTGAATATAAATTCTGACATTGTAGAACTGTGAGCTTGAAGAGTTGGAGTTATAGGAAGAACTGCCGGTTGAACCTGTACCCTTTCCCTTCTGACGCATCTGATTTATCATATCATATGCTTCGTTAATCTCTTTCATCTTTTGTTCCGCAACATCTGCAAGAGGACTGTCGGTGTAGTTATCAGGATGATATTTTTTAGCAAGGTTTCTGTACGCTGTTTTTACCTCTTCATCGGTAGCTGTTTCAGACACACCGAGAACCTCATATGGATTATTCATTATTGACCTCCGAATCAAGTTTGCTTGTTACTCTGTTTTGTGATGCTGGGAATCCCAAAAGCATCATATTATCTAAAATTCCTTTAAAATCGGTAAAGTTCATAAGATTGTAGGCATCATATGCCCTTGCAAGTGATTGATTAAGCACCGCAGTGATAAAATCCGTTGACCTAACCTCACCTGTTTTCTTGTTTACGAACGGATTGAATCCATTTGATTTAGTATCCTTTTCAATGTCATCTGCGGCATCTACAAGATAAATCCACCTGCCCAGATGATATCCGAATTCATAGAGAACTCTTTTTTGAATTTCATCGTGAGCTTCGGCTGACAATACCGTTGCAAGCATCAAAGCCGTTGGATGAGCCGACATATCAACGGACGGTTTTTCCGAATGTTCCGCATCGTACTGCATATTCATCATATCAGCAACCGCTTTATCCATATCGAAATATTTCTTAGCCGCCTTTTTTCGTTGATGAGAAAAGAACGGTTTTACGATTCTACACAAAAGTTTTTTGAAAAATCCGCTGTCTTGAATATCATCAATGATTTTATAGTAAGTCGAAATCATTGAAAATGCGGCGGCTTTGCTGTAAGCGTCGCCCTCATCTGTGGCAAATTTGCATTTTTTCAGCGGATTGCAGGTACATCTGCCGTCTTTAAAGCCTTTGCATGAACGGTTAAGCGACATCAAAAGCATTGCATAAAATGTGCAGTCATAGCTTAGCGTAAATCTTGTAAATACGGAGTAAGCCTTACCCATTTGCCTGCAAAGTCCGCAATAAACAGCCTTGTAAGCCTCGGCTTCACGGACAAGCAGTTCACTTTTTTGAATCTGCAAATAACCAAACACGGATTTTCTCCTTTATACAATGATACATAATGTATTATACAACAAAACGGCATTAAAAGCAACATAAAGGCGGTATATTCTTTGTATAATCGGCTAAAAAGGCGTTATTTACGGCAAAGGTTGCAAAAATTACGCTCTCATACTATAATAGTTCATAATGCAGGATTTAATTTATAAGATGACATAACAAAGGAATTTACATATTATGAATGTTTACGATTTTGACAAGACAATTTATTACGGTGACTCAACAGCCGACTTCTACTTATTTTGCCTTAAAAGGCATAAAAAAATACTCACCCTTGCCCCATCGCTTTTGGGTGCATTTTTGAAATTTTATGTTTTTAAAAGAGGCACAAAAACAGAATTCAAAGAAAAAATGTACAGATTTCTTACATTTTGCGATACCGAAAAAGATGTAAAGGACTTTTGGAAAGAATATATCGGAAATATAAAGCCGTTTTATCTTGAGCAAAAAGAAGATGACGATGTTATTATTTCTGCATCACCTGAATTTTTGCTGAAGCCTGTTTGCAAAAGGTTAAAAATCAAGGATCTTATCGCATCAAAAGTGGATATGCAAAGCGGTAAATATTCAGGAATTAACTGTCACGGCAAAGAAAAAGTAAAACGATTCTACGAGGTTTTTCCTGACGGAAAAATTGATAACTTCTATTCGGACAGTTACAGTGATTCACCGCTTGCAGAGATTGCTGACAAGGCCTTTATGGTTGACGGAGATAAAGTTGAAAGTTGGATATTCTTCAAATGATTATTACGGAGCAGATTACTGTTCCGTATTTTTATTATCAAATTTAATTTCAGACAAACAAAAAGAGCAGAGAACTTAATCTCTGCTCTGATTATTATGCTTTGGATGTCAAAACAATTATTTAACCATACTTGCAACTTCTGCAGCAAAGTCGTCCTGACGCTTTTCAATGCCTTCGCCCTTTTCAAAACGAACGAACTTCTTGATTTCGATAGAACCGCCAAGCTCGTTAGCAGTGTTCTGTGTGTACTGCTTAATGTTAATCTTGTTGTCCTTAACGAATTCCTGATCGAGGAGGCAGTTCTCCTTGTAGAACTTGCCAATCTTACCCATAACGATTTTGTCAGCAATCTTCTCAGGCTTACCTTCGTTGATTACCTGCTGACGCATTACTTCCTTCTCATGCTCGATGATTTCTGCAGGAACTTCACTCTCGTTGAGGTAAGGAGTGTTAAGAGCTGCAATCTGCATTGCAACATCCTTGCCGTATGCAACAAACTCAGGCTTAGCAGCGAGGTCTGTGTCAAAGTTAACGAGAACACCAATCTTGCCGCCTGCGTGTACATAAGCAACACAAGCGCCTTCCATACGCTCAAAACGACGAATCTGAATATTTTCACCGATTGTGAGAACCTTTTCCTGAAGCATTTCAGCGATTGTCTGATCTGAACCGGAAGCCTTAAGTGCAAGAAGTGCCTCAACATCAGCAGGGTTCTGCTCGATGATTGTGTTAGCACAAGCCTTAACAAAGTCCATAAATGAATCGTTCTTAGCAACGAAGTCTGTTTCAGCATTAACTTCTACAACAACGCCTACTGAAAGGTCATCGTTTGTGCAAGCATATGCAACACCCTCTGCTGCAACTCTGCTTGCCTTCTTAGCCTGCTTAGCAAGACCCTGTTCCCTTAAGAAGTCAACTGCTTTATCCATATCGCCATCAGCATTAGTGAGTGCCTTTTTGCAATCCATCATGCCGCAGCCTGTTTTTTCTCTTAATGCTTTTACATCCTGAGCTGTAAATGCTGCCATTATGAAAACATCCTTTCAAATAAATTTATATAAAAACGAGGTTATAATCACAAAAGATTATTCAGCTGCTTCTTCCTCTTCAACAGCTGCTGCACCCATCTGGCCCTCTCTGCCTTCGATGATAGCGTTAGCCATTGCACCTGCAATAAGCTTTACTGCACGAATAGCGTCATCGTTACCGGGGATTACATAGTCAATCTCATCAGGATCGCAGTTTGTATCTACGATAGCAACGATCGGGATATTGAGCTTCTTTGCCTCTGAAACGGCAATTCTTTCTTTTCTTGGGTCAACGATGAAGAGTGCGCCAGGCATCTCTGTCATATCCTTGATACCGCCCATGAATTTTTCAAGCTTCTCAATTTCGAGGTTGAGCTTAATAACTTCCTTCTTAGGGAGAAGATCAAATGTGCCGTCTTCCTGCATAGCACGGAGCTGCTTTAAACGAGCAATTCTTCTTCTGATTGTTGCAAAGTTTGTGAGCATACCGCCGAGCCATCTTGCGTTTACATAGTAAGCGCCTGCACGCTCTGCCTCTTCCTTAACAGAATCCTGAGCCTGCTTCTTTGTACCAACAAAGAGAACGCTCTTGCCTTCTGCTGAAAGCTCACGAACAAAGTTGTAAGCCTCTTCAAGCTTCTTTACACTCTTCTGAAGGTCGATAATGTAGATACCGTTACGCTCAGTAAAAATGTACTCAGCCATCTTAGGGTTCCATCTTCTTGTCTGGTGACCAAAGTGAACACCTGCTTCAAGAAGCTGTTTCATTGAAACTACTGCCATAATAAAAATCCTCCTTAGGTTAAAACCTCCGCTGTGCCTTTGTTTTTATCAGCCCAATAAGCAAATTTTTTGAATTTGCCACCCTGCTGACAAGCATCAGCGTGCGAATTGCTCATATATTATACCATAAAAGTAAAAAAAATCAAGTGTTTTCGAAAAAGTTTTTCAAAAACACTTGATATTTTCGTAAATATTAAATAGTACTTTGGAAACCGGCCTTAATACCACAAATCAAAGAATCTTACAGAACCGATGCTTGTGATGTAGTTCTGTGACTCATGCCAGCTGCTTGATCCGGTGTAGAAGCAAAGAACTCTGTGCTGAACTGCCGAGCCGTTCTGGTCAAAAATAAAGGAAACAGCATTTTTAACATCCTGGTTCGGTGCAAAAGCGGTTGAACCGTAATACTGATATTCCGAAATAATTCTGTCAATTGATGTTGTGTTTGAACGGTTCATTGCGTCACGGATAGACTGTGCAATAAGAGCACAACCCGTGTAACCCATTGAACCACCTTCGCCCATTACAAGTCTTTCAAGTTTTTCTCTGTCATAGCTTGAGAGAGAAACAGGTGACGGATTGTAGGACGGATCCGGATTGCTGATGCTTACGAGATAACCACTCTGATAGCTTGATGAGCTTGATGTGTTATCTGTATAGCCGTAATCCGATGAATTAGATGCGGAACTGCTGTTGCTTGAAGAGCTGTCAACATAGCTTGTGTAGCTCTGTGAAGTCTGTTGTGAAACCTCAGACTCTGACGGCTCTGACTTTGAGCTTTCAGCCTTTTTTGAAGCCTGTGAACTTTCGGTCTTCTTTGCAGTTTTTGCAGATTTAGTTTCCTTTTCGGTTGTTTTCTGTGTAGTTGCTGCGGATGTTGTAATCTCTTGGGTTACGGGAGCAGTTGTTTCTTCAACACAGTTATCTGTAATAACGAGTGAAAAATCATTGATGTTACCGACTGCAAGTGAAGCAGCACGGCTGTCTTCAAAAGCATCTACATCGGGCGCAAGAGTTGTTGTCGGAACAACAAGAGCAGCTGCCGCCAGAGATACTGCAATAGCATAGGACAAAGCCTTAAAGCCTTTGCGTTTTGACTTCTTTTCGGTCTTGCGAGTTCTTTTAGGACTCACCGAATTGTTGTCACATCCGTAGTGTTTATAGTTTGTCGCTCTCAAAAATTTATCCTCCCTGTGATTTTTGCACATTAAGGTAACTACTATAACTGCCATCAAAAGCAAGTGTACATACAAGATGTAGTTATCTGTTTAAAAATGTGCCAAGTCCTTTAGTCGTAAAATTTTATCAAACACACAATTGCAATTGTATTAAAGCACAAACTTTTGAAAATTGCAAGTTTGACACAGGAAGATAAATTGTAACAATTGTAATCAAAATGTTACTTACTGGATTTTAATTTCTTAAAAAAATAATGATTTGTGCATTGTGCATAATTTAAAGAATATTTCTTAGGTTATTTTGCCTTAATGCGAAAATTTGAAAAAATTCAAAATTTAGCCCCAAAATGCTGTTTTTTCGGCTTTTTTACAGGCTTTGGAGTCTGACAACTGATGATTACGGTGTCCTCACCGATGAGTTCAATTTTCTCCCACGGAATTATGTAATCCTGACATTTTCCGATTAACCCACAAAATCCAGGTCTGCCGAAAATAACAATTGACACAACAGTTGCACACTTGGTATCAACGATAACATCATCAATAAAACCAATCCTTGTACCGTCACAGGCACTGATAACTTCTTTATGCCTCAAATCAGTAAATCTGCAATTCATATAACCCCTCCGAGTGCTGTCCTTAATATACATATATATATGAAAAGGAACAGGTATTATATTCATTGACATTTATATCATAATTTGTTAGAATTGATTTATAATATTTTCGCAGAAAAGGAGCGATAATTATGAATTATGTATTTATGACAGATGCCTCCTGCGACCTCACACAGGAGCTTATCAATGAAATCGGAGTTGAAGTTCTTCCAATGGAATTTCATATGGAGGACAAGTCTTATCTTCACTATCCCGATTGCAGAATGATGAGTCTTTCGGAATTTTACGATAAGCTTAAAGGCGGTGTTGATTCAAAAACAACGCAGATTAACTATGACAGCTTTTACAAAAGCTTTGAAAACTACCTTAAAGCAGGCAAGGACATTATCTATACAGGTATTTCAACAGGTTTGAGCGGAACATACAACACCTGCCTGATGGCAGTAAAGGATTTGGAGAAAATTTATCCCGACAGAAGAATTATTGCAATTGACTCACTTTGCGACTCTGCAGGTCTTGGACTTCTCATTTACCTTGCAGGAAGAAAGTACAGCGAAGGTGCTACTATTGACGAACTTAAAGAATACATTGAAGAAACCCGTATTAAGGTTTGTCATTGGTTTGTAGTTGAAGACCTTGACCAGCTTAAGAGAGGCGGAAGAATTTCTGCTGTTTCTGCTACATTCGGCAAGGCTTTGCAGATTAAGCCACTTATCAGCGTTGACGATGAGGGTCATCTTATCAATGTTGCAAAAATCAGAGGCAAGAGCAATGTTGTTCCGGCACTTGTAAAACATCTTGAGAGAGATGCAGAAGATTTGAAGAACAGTGTTGTTATGGTTGCTCATGCAGATAATCCGGAAGGTGCTGAAGAGCTTAAAAAGGCAATCAAGGGCAAATGTAAGGAAGTTGTCCTGACAGACATCGGTCCTGTTATCGGAACTCATGTAGGTTCGGGTATGCTTGCAATTCTCTTCCTCGGAACAAGAAATCTTAAATCATAATATCAAAACAAGCAAAAGGGCGTGTAGTTTCATCTGACTACACGCCCTTTTTTAATCTCTTGTGTAATAGAAAAGGCACATTACACTTACTCCGATAATTCCTCCGACAAATAAGCCGATTATAAAACCTGCAAGCAATATTTTTCCTCCTGACCATATTTTGACAATAATTATTTTCTGTCTGTGAGATAATAAGCAAAGAGAATTTGATTTGTTCTTACGCTAACCGAAACACTCTCAGGGGGTGCAAAATGAAATCCGTTTACATAGATGTACTTTTTACGGTGAATGTTTTTATTGATTTCATACTTATTTTATGCACCAAAAAAGCACTCTGCATTAACACTTCGTTTAAAAAAATGCTTTTCGCATCACTTTTGGGAGGTGTGCAAAGTTTGATTGCACTTCTTCCTCCCCTGCCTTTTATCATCAATATACCAATTGATATTTTATGTGCCGCTGCAATTGTATTTGTTACCTTTGGAAAATCTCCGCCAAAAAACTTTGTTAAGAGAACTGCCGTGTTTCTTTCTCTCTCGTTTTCATTTTGCGGAATTATGTTGTTTTTATACAATGCTTTCAGACCAAAAGGTATGGAAGTATATAACGACATAGTGTATTTTAACATTTCGCCCGTCCTCCTGATTATTTTAACTCTTGTCTGTTATTATATTCTCAGATTGGTGAAAATATTGACGAAGAGCGGTAACAGCTCAGATATTTGCAAAGTTGAAATCAAGATAAATGAGCAAGTCTTTTTCTTTTCGGCAAAAGTTGACACTGGATGTAATCTCACTGAACCGTTTTCAGGAAATTATGTTATTGTTGCGGAAAGAAATATCTTTGACGGATTCACACCTGATGAAACTAAAACAAGGGTTATTCCGTTTGAAAGCCTTGGCGGAAATGGCATTGTAAAGGGATTTCCTCCGGATGAAACTAAAATTGACGGCAAGGAGATTGGTAAAAACATTTATATAGGTATATGTGACAATGTTTTGAAAGGAGATGTTAAGGCAATTATCCCTTATGAGCTTGTAAAATTAACAGTATAGTAATTCATTAACCAAGTTACACATATTTGTGTATCTAAAAGATATTATACGAGGAGTAATGTTATGTTTTTGATGAAAGTTATTCAAAAAATCCGCTTTGCATTTGTTATTGAAAATGAAATTTTCTACATTAACGGCAGTGAAACTCTTCCTCCGCCGTTGTCAAAGGATGAAGAACAGCTGATTATGCAGAAAATTGCAAAAGGTGACAACAAGGCGAGAGAACCGCTGATAGTTCACAATTTAAGACTTGTGGTTTATATTGCAAAAAAATTTGAAACTCCGAACGCAAATGCAGAAGACTTAATTTCAATAGGCACGATTGGCCTTATTAAGGCTGTAAACACATTTTCTCCGGAGAAGAATATTAAACTGGCAACCTACGCATCAAGATGTATTGAAAATGAAATCCTTATGTTTTTACGAAAATCATCGCAGTTAAGGAACGAGGTTTCAATTGATGAACCGTTGAACACCGACTGGGACGGCAACGAACTGCTTTTATGTGATGTTCTGGGGAGCGATCCGGATACGGTAAACAGAAATATTGAATGTGAGCTTGAGAAAAGCCTTGTTTTGCAGGCGGTTTCAAAACTTCGTGAGCGTGAGTGTTTAATTATGGAACTGCGGTTCGGACTTAACGGTCGAAAAGAACACACGCAAAAACAAGTTGCCGACAAGCTCGGAATTTCGCAATCTTACATATCAAGACTCGAAAAAAAGATTATCCGTCAATTAAAGAATGATCTTGACAAGGCAGTATGATTTTTTTGGGGAAGCCCGAACCAACAAAATATTTTGCATTAAAAACGGGAGCATCAGGCAGTTTGTCCTGCTGCTCCCGTTTTTTTATAAAACAGTATCTGAGGGATTGGTGACAGTATCAGAGTTATTATTATCTCCGTCACCCATAATATCGTCAATTCCGTCCTCAATATCATCCATA
>CAJMRT010000058.1 GCA_905215855.1 uncultured bacterium | reverse complement strand
TGTGACCCTCTGCTTGTAAGGCAGATGCTCTCCCAGCTGAGCTATGCTCCCACATGCCTTTATCGCTCATCGAAGTTCTATCGAATTCCGACTATCTCTCAGCGACAGGTAATATGATACTACAAATTCAGCCGATTGTCAATACTGTTTTTGCAGTTTTTTAAAATTTATTTGCTAATTGCAATTTCGTGATTATCGACAATCAGAACATAATCATTGTTTTGCGACATTTATAAAATCGGGTCTGTCACAAAAAGTCGGTAGTTACTTGCGGGCGGATAATATCCGCCACTACGGCTCAAACAGAAAAATTGCAAAAATAAAAAAGCACCTGCGTTACAGGTACTTTCGATTGGAGCGGATGACGGGGCTCGAACCCGCTACCTCCACCTTGGCAAGGTGGCGCTCTACCAGATGAGCTACATCCGCATTAAATTGGTGCCTCCGGGCGGAATCGAACCACCGACACGGGGATTTTCAGTCCCCTGCTCTACCGACTGAGCTACAGAGGCAAAAATTGGCGACCCGGAACGGGTTCGAACCGTCGACCTCTAGCGTGACAGGCTAGCGTTCTAACCAACTGAACTACCGGGCCAAATGTGGTGGGAACAACAGGGCTCGAACCTGTGACCCTCTGCTTGTAAGGCAGATGCTCTCCCAGCTGAGCTATGCTCCCACATGCCTTTGTCGCTGTATCGAAGTTCTGTCGAATTTCGTGTATCTCTCGGCGACAGATACCATGATACTACATCTTGATTAAAATGTCAACACTTTTTTTGAATTTTTTCTTTTTTAACTCTTTTTAGCTGACAAATGCGACAAAGTACCGATTATTTATTCCTTGTTGTTTTTCTCTGCAATCAGCTTTTCAAGGTCGTCCTTTGTAAAGACATATTTCTTATTGCAGAAGTGACAGGTTGCAACGGCAACGCCCTGTTCATTGACCATAGAACGGATGTCATCATCGCTGAGGGTACAAAAATAATTTTCAAGCTTTTCTTTTGAGCAACCGCAAACATACTTAACAGGGTTTTCGTCAAGCACTTCAACCTCAAAGCCTTTGAGGGCTGTTTTGCAGATATCAAGAATACTCATACCCTTTGCAAGCATAGTTGTAACGGGTTCAAGCTCTGCAATATTCTTTTCAAGCTTGTCGATAACAGTATCGTCTGCACCCGGAAGAAGTTGAATAAGCAATCCGCCTGCAAGCAAAACCTCGCCGTCCTCTTTATCAATAAGCACACCCAAGGCACAAACTGTAGGAATCTGCTCGCTTGTTGCGTAGTAGTTTGCAATATCCTCGGCAATTTCACCGCTGACAAGCTCAACCTGACCTATGTACGGATCACCTGAACCGTAGTCACGCATAACATTTAGCATACCTGTTCTGCCGACTGCTTTTGCAACATTGATTTTGCCGTTTTCGTAATATTCCGTCGGGCAGTCTGCATTGCCGACATATCCCTTTACATTGCCGCTGCTGTCGCCGACTGCGATAACGGGACCGAGTTCACCGTCACCCATTACACGAAGGTTGACTGACGCGTCTTTCTGTTTGAGCATATCGCCCATAATTGATGTTGCACACAAAAGTCTGCCGAGTGCGGCTGTGGCACTGCGTGAAAGGTGGTGAATCTTCTTTGCGGTAAAAACTATGTCGGACACATCAACGCAAGCCGCCATAATCGCACCGTCAGATGTAATACAACGAATTATTTTATCCATATCGGTTATCCTTTCGATTCATTAAACTCTTTGTTGCGTGATTTTTTCATTCTTGCAACATAAATTACCCTCTGTTCATCCGCTTTCGGACTTTCAAATGTAAGGTCGCCGTAAACAGCCTCTACTTCAAAACCTGCATCCGTGAGCATTTTCCTGATTTCATCATCTGTATATGCTCTTTCGGCAAAGCTTTCGGATGAACGATAATACACACCGTTTTCTTCCTCAAAGAAATCAAGGTCGATTTTCACCTTGTTATCATCCTCGGGGGTGTTTTGCCATACGCAGAAAACGCTGTCGTTTTCATACACAAAGGTATTGTCTGCAAGAACATTTTTATGCTTGTACACCGTGTTGACATCAAAAATAAACAGACCGTCATCGTCCATAAAAAGTCCCACACGGTCAAATGTCTTTGCAACATCTTCAATTTTTGTAAGGTGATTTATGCTGTCGAGAGTACACACACAGGTATTTATTGTACCATACAAGTCAACGCTTTGCATCTTCTGCCTTAAAAACAGGATATCAAGCCCTTCTTCGGAAGCGCTCTGCATTGCCTCGCTGAGCATTTCCATACTGTAATCTATCCCGAAAACATCCACACCACGCTTTTTCAAAAGTCGGGTAAGAGTTCCTGTTCCGCAGGCAAGGTCAAGGGTTATACCCATATCATGTCTGAATTTTTCGGCAAGCTCAAGAATATAGCCGCATCTTTTTTCATAGCAGGCATCCTGCATAAGTCCGTCATAAAATCGGGCAAACGACAAATAGCTCGGCATTACTCTTTTTCTCCGTTTTTAATTCGGTCAAGCACAAGCGTGTAGCCGTATGTATCGTTGTCGAACAACGCTCTTTTCACTCGGCTGATAGTTGCAGTTGACGCACCTGTTTCCTTAACAATTTCGGTATATACTTTTTTTTCGGTAAGCATTTTTGCAACAACAAGGCGCTGTGACATGGCTTTAAGCTCTGCACTTGTGCATAAATCTTCAAAAAAGCGATAGCAATCTTCCTCGTTTTCAAGAGAAAGAATTGCCTTGAATAAATAGTCGGTAGAATCATTTTTCAACTTTGAATTCAAAACCGTTTCCTCCTTAATTTTGTTTCCGTAAATTTTGCAAACAATATGTTTTCATACACTAAAATTTTAACACACAAAAGTACGAAAGTAAAGTAAAAACTGCTTTTTCGTCTTTTTTTACGAAATTTGCCTGTGATTTTTTACACATGAATTTATGCAAACACAAAACAGCCGTCCGACTGAACAGCTGTTTTGCACTTACGGCTAAATGTTTTTCTTTATAGTATCGAGAGCACCTTTTTCAATACGGCTGACCTGTGCCTGTGAAATGCCGATTTCAGCCGCAACTTCCATCTGAGTTTTGCCACGAAAAAATCTCATTGAAAGAATCCGTTTTTCTCTGTCGGAAAGGTTTGAGATTGCCTCTTTTACGGCTATTTCTTCAAGCCAAGTGGAATCATCGTTTTTGTCGCCGATTTGATCCATAACATATATTGTATCGTTTCCGTCCGAAAATACAGGCTCATAAAGCGACACCGGTTCAACAATCGCTTCAAGTGCAAGCACAACCTGCTCTTTCGGCATTTCCATAATTTTGGCAATTTCTTCAATAGTCGGCTCACGGTTATTTTTGTTGGTGAGCTGTTCTTTTATCTGCATTGCACGGTAGGCGGTGTCCCTCATTGAGCGTGAAACCCTGACGGCGTTGTTATCACGCAAAAATCGCCGTATTTCACCGATTATCATAGGCACTCCGTAGGTACTGAACCGCACATCAAGGGTCGGGTCAAAGTTGTCAATCGCCTTGATTAGTCCGATAACACCCACTTGAAACAAATCATCGGGATTCTCTCCCCTGTTTGTAAACCTCTGAATAACAGAAAGGACAAGCCTTAAATTACCGTTAATCATCTTATCCCTTGCTTTTTTCTTTTCGGCAGGAGAACCGTTTCTGATTGTATTAAGCAATTCCCGTTTTTCACTTTCTTTGAGCAGTTTAAGCTGTGATGTATTTACTCCGCAGATTTCAACTTTTCCGTATTGCAAAGAATTACCCCCGAATCTGAATTTTTATCGGTTTTGTCTTTACAATAGTTATTGACGGTTTTGGCTGTTTTATTCTTTTTAAGTTCTTTTAAAAATTTCTCAAACTGTCTTTTAAATTAAAATTGTACATTGACAATGGTACAATTAAATGTTACAATTTAACTGTAGAATTAGCCATATTATACAATTTCACATATAAAAAAGGAGGACGGCTATGTTCACAATTGATTTCACAAGCCGTGTGCCGATTTATGAACAGATTTGCAACAATGTAATCAAACTTGCATCGGCAGGTGTGTTCAAGTCGGGTGACAGGTTGCCGCCTGTACGAACGGTAGCTCAGGAAATCGGAGTAAACCCGAACACGGTTGCAAAGGCATATCGTGTTCTTGAAACAGAAGGCTACATCTATTCAACTGTCGGACGAGGAACATTTTTGACAGACAAGTTGACGGAAAATACAGCTTTCAAAGAAATGGCTCTCAAAACATTCCGTGATGCCGCAAAAAATGCAGAGCTGTACAGTGTTCCCCGTGAACAGCTCATTGACATCATCAATTCTGTATATGAAGGAGGCGGCGAGGATGATTGAAGTTAGAAATATAACAAAAAGATTCGGCAAAATAACTGCCGTTGACGATTTCACGCTTGACATAAACAGAGGTTCTGTTCTGGGAATTGTCGGAAGCAACGGCGGCGGAAAATCAACTCTTTTGCGAATTATTGCGGGTGTTTTTGATGCCGATAAGGGCGAAGTCAAAATTAACGGACAAAACATTTTTGACAATCCGTCCGTAAAGGGAGAATGTTTTTTCATTCCCGACTATCCCTATTTTTCAAACAGTGCAACTCTTGAAAACACTGCGTTCCTTTTCCGCAGTCTTTACCCAAACTGGAACGAAAATGCTTTCAAAAATTTCTGTTCAATTTTCCCGATTGATCCCGATGCAAGGATAATTGATATGTCAAAGGGTATGCAAAGACAAGCGGCTTTGATATTGGCACTTTCAACCTGTCCGAGATACCTTTTGCTTGATGAAATTTTTGATGGACTCGACCCTGTTGTACGCAAACTTGTGAAAAAAATTATCATTGACAATGTTTCGGCAAACGATATGACCGTTATCATTGCATCGCACAATTTGCGTGAACTTGAAGAATTGTGTGACAGAATTTGTCTTATGCACAAGGGCAACCTTTTGCTTGAAAGGGAAATTGATGAAATCAAACTCGGACTTCGCAAGGTTCAGATTGCGTTCACAGATGTTCCCGATAATTCATTCTTCAAAGAAATCAATGTTATAAATATGTGGAAGAACGGAAATATATTTAATCTTACAATCAAAGGAACAGAAGAAGAGTTTATGCCTAAATTGCAGGAGCTCAAGCCGATTTATATTTCAGCCGTTCCGATGACTTTGGAAGAAATCTTTATAAGTGAAATGGGGGTTGCAGGTTATGACACAGAAAACATCCTTTAAAAGCAGACTGAAACAGGCGCTGTCATTCTTTCTCAGCGACCTCAAGTCCTGCAATACATTCCTCATTGTGTTCGCAATCATTTCGGCTGTTGTAATTACGGTATGCCTTACAATCTGCGTTGTACTCGGAAACGATTCAACTTTTTCAATGATGCTTTCAAGCCTGAGTTTTGCAGGCATTACAAACAGCGGTATCGCTGAAATGGAACTCTTCCAGTACACCTCGGCATCACTCATCTATCTTATCTCGATAGTATTTACAATCATCTATACAGTGCGAATTTATTCGTATCTGCACAACAAACGCAAGGCGGATTTATACGGTTCATTGCCGATTGGAAGAGCAACGCTTTTCATCACAAAATCCGCATCGGCTTACCTTATGTCGATTATCCCTGCGATTTTCTTTCTCAGCGTAATTTCCATTATATCGGTTTGTTCGGGACACTCGGTTGTCACCGACTTAACAAAATTATTCCCCGAAATATGTATGGGTACACTCGCATCAATCGCATTTTTCGGTCTTATTGCAGTTTGCTGCGGAACAATGCTCAACTCGGTTCTTATGTTTGTTGCGGTGTGCGTAGCTTATCCGCTTTCGGCAATATTCATTAAAGGAATTATTGTAGGCTGTTTTGACGGATTTTTTGTCGGTATTTTTAAAGACAGCATAATTATGAATGCACTCAATCCGCTTGCGGCATATGACGGAATAAATGTTATTTACTGGTTGATTTTCTCGGCAGTATGCCTTGTGCTTGCCGCTTTTCTTGCAAGAAAAAGAAAAGCTGAAAGAGCGCAGTCGGCATTTGCTTTCCATCTTCCCTGCTACATTATCAAGGTGCTTGTTTCATTCCTTGCAGGTATGTTCCTCGGTGTACTTTTCGGCTCGGTAAATGTACTCGGCGGATTTGGCGGATTCGTTTTCGGCTTTATTCTTGCAAGCGTTCCTGTTTACATAATCACACATCTCATTCTCTACAGAGGTTTTTCAAAGCTTGTAAAAACAGCTATTCCTCTCGGTGCATTGATTGTTGTGAGCTGCGTAGGCGTGGCACTTTGCTGTTTTGATTCATTCGGCTACAACAGTTATGTTCCAAAGGTAAAGGATATTAAGAGTGCGGGATTTTTTGAGGAAGGTTCAAACTTTCAAAACTTGGACAAGGTTACAAACAGCAGCCTGAGAAATATGTCTGATGATATAACCGACAAGGACACAATCACTTTTATCACCAACTCACATTCAAATCTTATCAACAAGCGTAACTATTCAATTCAGAACAAGTTTAAGAACACATGGGTTTCAATGTTTACGGACAACTTTCTGTTCTTTAGCAAAGAGCTTTCGCAGCCATACTGCGGATACGCATACAAGCTCAATGACGGTAGCGTTATTACAAGGGCATACAACAGATTCAACGCATTTTATGATACGGATGCCCTATACGATGACGACAACACGGATATAATAAATTCAAAGGGTTATATCAAAACCTACAGTCCTATTGCAAAGGCGGAATACGATGATTTGAGTGAATTTGCAGTTTTTGGATTTAACCGCAAAGATACGGAGAAAAAGCACGCTGACTTGGTTGTAAACCGCATTGCTTCAGGCTATTACGGTGATGACAGCCAGTCGGTTGCACGCACAGGTCCCAGCGAGGCATACAAACGCATCAAGGACGCTTTCCTTGAAGATATTGACAACTGCAGTGATGAAGAATTTAAAAAAGTTGTCGGATACAGTAACACATTCTATGGTTCAGCCGACCCTGATTATTCAGATTACAGTACACTAGTTGAATCCGTTCCGGATGTTGTATGTGTAATACAGCTTGCAACAGGCGCACCCTACAATATTTACATTTCAGATCTGTCATCCTATTACAAATCTGCAGATTCCGACACTGCTTACACAACCGCATCCTATGTTATTCCGAGAAGCTTTACAAAGACAATTGAGGTTTTGCAGGATCTCGGTATGCTCGACAAAAATATGTATGTCAAGGCAAACGATGATTATAACGGAACAAGTATAATCACATATGACGATTATTATGATGACTACTATTACGATGATTCTGATTACTCAGACAGCGTATCGGACATTGATGACAGCATATATTGATTGCAGGCACAAATTCTTATGAAAGCAGGTTTTTTAGATGGAACTTTACAACGGCAGACCAACCGACTTAACAGGCAGAGAAGACCGTGAAATCAGAGTATATGACCTTCTCGACAGCCTTGGAATTGAATATCAGCGAACCGACCACGGACACGCTGACACAATGGAGGCTTGCAACGAAATTGACGCAGTGCTTGATGTGCTTATTTGCAAAAATCTGTTCCTTTGCAACAGGCAGAAAACCGACTTTTATCTTCTTATGATGCCGGGTGACAAGCCTTTTAAAACAAAGGAACTGTCAAAGCAAATCGGCAGTGCAAGGCTTTCATTTGCATCTCCCGAATTTATGCTTGAATTTCTCGACATAAAGCCGGGTGCGGTTAGCGTTATGGGGCTGATGAATGACAAGAACAACAGAGTAAGACTTCTTGTTGACGAAGATGTCCTCAAGGGCGAATATGTCGGTTGTCATCCGTGTGTAAACACATCAAGTTTAAAAATTAAAACCGCCGATGTTTTCGGAAAATATCTTGATGCGGTTCACCACACAGCAACAACAGTAAAACTTGTCGGTGAAGATTAAGTGTAGAAATCATTAAAAGTATTAAACGGCAACGGGATAAATTTTTCCGTTGCCGTTTCGTTTTTTACAGAACACAACTGCCCCCGAACCTTTGAAAGATTCGGGGGCAGTTGTCTGAATATTAAGAAAAATGAGTGTCAATTATTTGATTTACTTTTCAATCTTTCTTCTGTAGCAAACGAACATTGCACCGCTTGCAACGAGCATTACAAGTGCAACCGAAACAGCAGTCATCGGGTTACCTGTCTGAACTGCACCGTTGCCGCCTGTTGCAGATTTTGTTACTGTATCCTTTGTTGCAGTATCTTTTGTTGAAGAAATATCTTTTGAAGGAACTCCGTTTGCATAGTAGTTAACCTTGAATGTGCCTGTAACTTCTGTTGAATACTCTTCATCTTCGGGAAGATTGAGCCATTCGTTTACATCACCCATAACATAAACTTCAAGATTTGTCATTGTGACATCGGGGCGAGCATCAACAGAACTTATATATACCATATCTTCCTCTGTGCCGTCAAAAGTCTTTGTGTAAGTTTTGCCTGTAATTTTGTCCTTTACAGTAACTTCAAGACCTTTAAATTCGGGATAGAAATATGTTTCATCGTAGTATTTCTTGCTTTCGGGACTTCCGTCATACGGCATATCAGCCTCATAGAAGAAATCAGTATCAGCCTTTGTGTAGTTCACCTTTTCGGGAGCCTTTACGGAAACAACCTCATAACGCTCATCAAGCTGAGGTACATCCGGCCATATGTTTTTAAAGTTGATTTTATAGCTTGTCTGTGCATCCTGATATGATACATTTACAGTATACTCTCTGTAAATCATACCGTAAAGCTTTGAGCTTAATTCATTAACAATTTTTTTAAACTCATCCTCGGTCATATCTTCTGTAAAATCAGGCATATTTTTCTCAGATTCAATCAATGCCTTAATTACTTCGCCGTAATTAAACGGATCAGCAAGCTCAGCTTTGCAGTCCTTAGCATCAACCTTTTCGGTTGTACCGTCACTGTAAACAGCTTCAATTTCCATACCTGTAAGGTCAAGTTTGAGTTCAAGATTGAACTGACTGAAATACTTGATTAGGCTTTCTTCTGTTGCATTTTCGTCTGCGATTTTTGATAAATCAATATCAGGTTCAATCACATCTTCTGATGTGTATGTAAGCTTGTCGGGGAGCTTTGTAATTTTAAGCTCTGTTACCTTTTTTGCCTCATCGGGTGACGCTGTGTCGTCTGTCTGTGCAAACGCTGTGAACACGCATGAAAATGCAAGCATCAAAACGATTGCAAGAGATAATACTCTTTTCATAAATTTTTC
>CAJMRT010000057.1 GCA_905215855.1 uncultured bacterium | reverse complement strand
CGTTTACGAATGTAAGCGGAAGAATACCTGCATTGATAAGGTTGCTCTTGTGAATTCTTGCAAAGCTCTTTACGAGTACAGCCTTAACACCGAGGAAGAGGGGAGCGAGAGCCGCATGCTCACGGGATGAACCCTGACCGTAGTTTTCACCGCCGACAATAATGCTCTTGCCGAGTGTCTTTGCACGGGTTGGGAATTCCTTGTCGCATACCGTAAAGCAATGCTCTGAAATTTTCGGAATATTTGAACGGAGCGGAAGAATCTTTGCGCCTGCTGGCATAATATGGTCGGTTGTAATGTTGTCGCCGACCTTGAGTGAACATGACGCCTCGATAGAATCTGTGAGCGGATGAGTTTCGGGATAGCTCTTGATGTTAGGACCACGGAGAATTTCTACGCTGTCCATTTCTTCAACAGGAGCGGGATCAATAACCATATTATCATTGATGAGGAATTTTTCGGGCATTTCAATCTCAGCAGCCGCACCAAGACATCTCGGGTCTGTAAATACGCCGTTGATTGCAGAAACAGCCGCAGTTTCCGGAGATACAAGATAAATCTGACCGTCTGCCGTTCCGCTTCTGCCCTCAAAGTTACGGTTGAATGTTCTGAGTGAGATACCGCCGCTGTTAGGTGACTGTCCCATACCGATACAAGGACCGCAAGCACTTTCAAGGATTCTTGCACCTGCCGCTATCATGTCGCCGAGTGCGCCGTTGAGAGCGAGCATATTGAATACCTGTTTCGAACCTGGAGCAATTGCGAGCGATACATTGTCTGCAACCTTTTTGCCCTTGAGAATGTGAGCAACTCTCATAAGGTCAAGATAACTTGAGTTTGTACATGAACCGATACAAACCTGATCAATCTTCTTGCCCTCAAGCTCTTTGATTGGCTTAACATTGTCAGGTGAGTGAGGACAGGCTGCAAGCGGTTCAAGCTCTGAAAGGTTGATTTCGATAACTTCGTCATAAACAGCGTCATCATCAGCCTTGAGCTCTGTATAGTCTTCCTCACGGCCCTGAGCCTTGAGGAACTTTCTTGTTGTTTCATCAGACGGAAATACAGAAGTTGTAGCACCAAGCTCTGCACCCATATTTGTGATTGTTGCTCTTTCGGGAACCGTAAGTGTGGCAACACCTTCTCCGCCGTACTCAACAATCTTGCCGACGCCGCCCTTAACGCTCATAACACGAAGAACTGCGAGAATAATATCTTTTGCAGAAACCCACGGACTGAGTTTGCCCGTAAGATTAACTCTTACCATTTTCGGCATAGTAATATAGTATGCGCCGCCGCCCATGGCAACAGCAACATCAAGACCGCCTGCACCGATTGCGAGCATACCGATACCGCCGCCTGTCGGAGTGTGGCTGTCAGAACCGATTAAAGTCTTTCCCGGTTTGCCGAATCTTTCAAGGTGAACCTGATGACAAATGCCGTTGCCGGGTCTTGAAAAATAGATACCGTGTTTTTTACAAACAGACTGAATGAATCTGTGGTCATCGGCGTTTTCAAAACCTGTCTGAAGTGTGTTGTGGTCAATGTAAGCAACGCTTTTTTCTGTTTTTACTCTCGGAATGCCCATAGCCTCATATTCGATATAAGCCATGGTGCCTGTTGCATCCTGAGTAAGAGTCTGGTCGATTTTAAGACCGATATCACTGCCAACGGTCATTTCTCCGCAGACAAGATGATTCTTGATGATTTTCTGCGCAATCGTGTAGCCCATAATATTACCTCCTAAAAATTAATACCTATCATAATTCAGGTCCTGCAAAAAAATGCAAAACACTATGTTAATTATATAACAATCTTGAGATATTGTAAAGAAAAATTCACGCAAAATGAGTGAAAATCGTTATTTTTTCACTAAAAAATATTTTTTGCGGTTTTCTATCGGAAAAATGTTCAAAAAGTGTCGGATATTAGCATAAAAGGTGATGAAAAATATAAATTGAATTTTAGCTTTTATAGTGTTATAATGCTTGATGTATGCAATAAGATTTAAGTGATTTTAGCAAAACGAGGTATTTTTATGGATGTAAGAGAGAATTTAAGAAATATTGCAATTATCGCCCATGTTGACCACGGCAAAACTACTCTGGTTGACCAGCTTTTGAAGCAGAGCGGTGTTTTCAGAGCAAATGAAAATGTAGAAGAAAGAGTAATGGACTCTAATGACCTTGAGCGTGAAAGAGGTATCACAATCCTTTCAAAGCCGACAGCCGTAATGTACAACGGCATAAAAATTAACATTGTTGACACCCCCGGTCATGCCGATTTCGGCGGTGAGGTTGAGCGTATTCTCCAGATGGTTGACGGCGTTGTATTGCTTGTTGATGCATTTGAGGGTTGTATGCCGCAGACAAGATTTGTTCTTAAAAAGGCACTCGGCCTCGGCAAAAAGCCGCTTGTTGTTCTTAACAAAATCGACCGTCCCGGTGCAAGACCCGAAGAGGTTGTTGACGAGGTTCTCGACCTCTTTATCGAACTCGGTGCCGACGAAGATCAGCTTGAATTCCCTGTAATTTATGCGTCTGCCCGTGACGGCTATGCATCAGAGGATTATCATGAACCCGGTACGGATATGAAACCTCTCTTTGACGCAATTGTAAAAGAAATCCCTGCTCCTCAGGGTGATATGAACGGAGGACTCCAGCTCCTTATTTCAAACATTGACTCTGATAAATTTGTCGGCAGAATCGGTGTAGGCCGTGTTGAAAGAGGTACTGCAAAGAACGGAGAGGCTGCCGTTCTCTGTCACACAGACGGTACAACTCAGAATGTAAGAATTGCAAAGCTCTATCAGTTTGAAGGACTTAAAAGAGTTGAATGTGACACTGCAACAGTCGGCGACATCGTTTGCGTAAGCGGTGTTCAGGATATCAATATCGGTGAAACAATCTGTTCAAACGATTGCGTTGAGCCGCTCCCGTTCGTAAAGATTGACGAGCCTACGGTTTCAATGAACTTTATCGTAAACAACTCACCGTTTGCAGGCAGAGAGGGTAAGTATGTAACCTCCCGTAACCTCCGTGACAGACTTTTCAAGGAAATTGAAACAAATGTTGCACTCCGTGTTGAAGAAACAGACAGCGCCGATACATTCAAGGTATCTGGCAGAGGTGAACTCCACCTTTCAATCCTCATCGAAACAATGCGCCGTCAGAACTACGAATTTCAGGTATCTCGTCCGCAGGTTATCACAAAGATGATTGACGGCAAACTTCACGAGCCTATGGAATTCCTCATTATCGAAGTACCTGACACATATGTAGGTCCTGTAATGGAAAAGCTCGGTTCAAGAAAGGCAGAGCTTATCAATATGGGCACTCGTGAGGGCGGTGTTACTCACATAGAATTCAGAATCCCGTCAAGAGGTCTTATGGGTTATCGCCCCGAATTTCTTACAGATACAAACGGTAACGGCATTATGAACCATGTATTTGACGGTTATGAGCCATACAAGGGTGAAATCGTAACCCGCCATCAGGGTTCACTCATCGCCTTTGAAACAGGCGAAACTGTAACCTACGGTCTTTATGCCGCTCAGGAAAGAGGCAGACTCTTTATCGGACCGGGCGTTCCTGTTTACGAGGGTATGATTGTAGGCGCAAGTCCTAAGTCTGAGGATATCACAGTTAATGTCTGCAAGAAAAAACACATCACAAACACCCGTGCATCGGGTTCTGATGATGCCCTCAAGCTTACACCTCCGACTGTTATGTCACTTGAACAGTGCCTTGAATTCATCGCTGATGATGAACTTGTTGAGGTTACTCCCGAAAATATCCGTATGCGCAAGCGTATTCTTTCAAAAGAACAGCGTATGAAACAGGCATTCCGTAAGAAATAATTAAAATAATGAGTTATGTAATTCTTGACCTTGAATGGAACGGTTCATACAGCAAGGTTCTGCACAAATTTGTCAATGAAATAATTGAAATCGGTGCGGTTAAGCTTGATGATGAACTGAATGTATGCGACACCTTTACAATGCTTGTTGCTCCGAAAATCGGCAAAAAGCTATGCAGTAAGGTAAAACAGCTTACTAAAATAACAAATGAAGAGTTGAAGGACGAGGGCGTCAGCTTTATCAAAGCAATCAGCCTGTTCTCGGATTTTCTGGGTGACGGTGTGCTTATGACATGGAGCGACTCCGACCTTCATGCTCTTATCGAAAACTACAGCTACTACACGGGCAGAACCAGACTTCCGTTTCTCTCACGCTATTGCAATCTGCAAAGCTATTGTGAAGATTGTCTTGATTTGCACGATTCATCCTGTCAGCTGGGACTCGGTGCCTGTGCCGAAATGGCAGGTGTTGATTTTTCGGAAGATGATCAGCACAGGGCTCTTGCCGATGTGTACCTAACATTGGAATGTATGAAGGCTTTTTACGGTAAGTATCCGTTAAAGCCGTACATTAAGGATGCTGTTTGTGACGAATTCTATGACAGACTGCTGTTCAAAAATCATTTTGTTACAGATATCAACAGTCCCGATGTTGACAAAAGCGTTATGTTTTTCGATTGTGAAGATTGCGGAAAACCGCTTGTTCAGCTTTCAAAGTGGCGACTTCACAACAAAAGTTTTACCGCCGAATTTTCATGCAAATATTGCAGAAAGAAGTTCAACGGCAGAGTATCCTTCAAAAAGAAGTTTGACGAAGTTTCGGTAAAGAAAAAGCTTAACGAAAAGAAGGTTGAAAAGAAGCCCGAAACAAAAGAACAGGTCAATACCGTTTCGGCAAACTGAGTGCCTTTTGTATATGGAGTTATTTCTATGATTATAAAATTCTTTGATAAACTTCATTATAAACTTTCTTTATCCGAAGAACACATAAATGATATAATTAAAAGTAATTCTAAGTATGGTGCAAACATCAAGAGGGATGATTATTCCTATGATGTGAAATTCACGGATAAGGGTTTTAAAATGAAGTTTGTACCGGCTAAAAATTACGGTGGGATTTATAGCCTGAGTCCGATTTTTATAGGAAAGATTGAGGAGAAAATTGTATATTCCGATTTAACTGTCAGAATGATTCCAAGTCCGATGATTGTTGTTGTATTCATAATCTTTTCGTTTCTCTTCTTTATCGGTGGTAATCTTATTTTGTCAGGAACGCTTAATCCTCGTTTTAAAGGTGTAGGCTTTGTGATTATATTCTTTTGTGTGTTCATACAACTTACTAATATGTTCTTCAATAATATGAAAAGTATTGTTGACGGATTATTTAGTAAATATCAGATTAAGGATAACTGATATTTAAAATTGTTATTATCTTAAACATTATATAGGGCAGAGCGTTTTGTTCTGCCCTTTTTTCGTGAATACAGATGATTGTGTCGTACTCCTCACAACGCACACCGAATTTTCACATACTATTTTCTTGCTTTCAACATTAATTCAGCCGTATTTCATATACTTTTCACTTTGGGGCTTTATTATATCTACAACATCAAAAAACAACACCGACATTCGATGAAGTCTTTTGAAAATATAACTTTTAATCGGAGGTACAGTTATGAACGATAACTTTGAAAACAATAAAAACGGTTATGACGGTTATTCGTCAGATAATAATACTGCTGACAACAACTATCAGGATATTCATTCATCATCAGATTCACAGTCTGCATCAACTGCAGAAAACACAGAAAGCTCTTATGAATGGAACACAAATTCAACATCAAGTGTAAATTCGGGTGAGTACCGCCATTCGTATATAAACGGTAACAACGAGAATGCGTCACACAACCCTAACCGTTATGAAAATGCTTATTCTTCAAACACAGCATCGGGTACATCTTCACAGAACTACTCATCGGATTCATACGGTTCACAGTATTCTTCAAACCCATATTCTTCACAGCAGACTAACAACTATTCATACGGCAATCCGTCACAGAATCCATACGGCTCACAGTCGGGTTCACCGTATGCAAATCAACAGTATTCCGCACCAAAGGCTAATAAAGTAAAAGTTAAAAAGCCTAAAAAGCCGAAGAAACCCGCATCAAAGGGTTTTGTAGCCGCAATGCTTGTAGCTGCAATCATTCTCGGCGGCGGTGCAGGATTCGGTGGCAGTATGCTTGCATCATCACTTAACAACAACTCATCTTCAAGTGTAAACATCAAGCAGGCATCCGCAAACAGCACATCAACCACAAGCAATGCCGCTCTCAGCGGAACAACTTCCGAAATTGTTAAGAAAACAGCCGACAGCGTAGTTGAAATTGCTACCGAAAGCGTTGTAACAGGCGGATTTGCTCAGCAGTATGTTCAGCAGGGTGCAGGTTCAGGTGTTATCATTTCCGAGGACGGTTACATCATCACAAACCACCATGTAATCGAAGGTGCGGAGAATATCACGGTAACACTCCGTGACGGTGCAACTTCATACAAGGCTAAGATAATCGGCAGTGATGAGGACAACGATATCGCACTTCTTAAAATAGATGCAACAGGTCTTTCAGCCGCAACAATGGGCAACAGCTCAGATCTTGCAGTAGGCGACTATGTTGTTGCAATCGGTAATCCGCTCGGACAGCTCGGCGGTACAGTAACAGACGGTATTATCAGCGCACTTGCCCGTCAGGTAACGGTTGAGGGCAAGAGTATGACGCTTCTCCAGCACAACGCTCAGATCAGCCCCGGTAACTCAGGCGGCGGACTCTTTAACTCAAACGGTGAGCTTATCGGTATTGTAAACGCAAAGGACAGTGCAACAGAGGTTGAAGGTATTGCATTTGCTATTCCGATTAACAATGTTCTTGATATAATTGACGATCTCAAAACATACGGTTATGTAAAGGGCAAGGTTGACCTTGGTATGGAGCTTACAGACATCACATCCGACGATTCTGCATTCTACTACGGACTCAGCAACACAGGCTGTTATGTTCTTTCCGTAACAAGCGGTTCTAATGCAGAAAAAGCAGGATTTATGAGAGGCGATATGATTACCGCAGTAAACGGTACAAGTGTTTCTTCAAAATCAGACATTGAAACAGCCCTCAAAGATTCAAAGGTGGGAGATACAGTAACTTTTACCGTTACAAGAAGCGGTAAGACCGCAAATCTCAAGCTCACTCTTGCAGAATATTCACCGAGCGGAAGTTCTTCAACAGGCAATTCAAAAAAACAGAATAAGTCGTCACAATCCCAGAGCAAAAGCTCCGATAACGGTGACAGCGACTCAATCTGGAACTATATGTTCGGTCAATAACAGTCAACAAGCTTTTTAGCTTTTTATATAAATATCCATACAGCCAAGGCTGTAGACAAAAACTCTCTCTTAACGAACGAAGCTCCGTAACCGCACGGAGCTTTGTTCATTTTTATATATTTTTTTCCGCAGCGCTTTCAATTAAAGCTTTTTGCACATCAGTATATCTTAATTTACTTACAGGAATTTTCATTCCTCCGCTTAAAAGAATTTGATATCTTGTGATTGATTCAATTTCATTAAGTGCAACCAAAAAGCTTCTGTGACATTGAATAAAATCATCCTTTGGCAGGAGCTTTATAATCTCTGAAAGCGTTTTTGTAAACTCTAAAATTTTGTTATCTTTCAAATGGAAGGTGAGAGTTTTACCGTAAATTTCAACATACAAAATACTTTTTAAATTGATAGAATGGCTTTTACCGTTTTCCTTAATTATAAGGCTTTGTGATTTGTAATTTTGAAATGCCCTCAAAAAAGCTCTTTTCAACTTGGCTTCATTCAGAGGCTTAATAAGGAATCCCGAGGGTTCCGCTTCATAACCGTCAATTGCATATTCGGAATATGAGGTCATAAATATAAATTTAATGTCCGTGAAATTCTGCTTGATTTTGCATGCAATGTTAATTCCGTTTTTGTTTCCGATGATTATATCAAACAAAACAAGGTCAAAATATTTATTTCCGTTTTCAAGGTCGTTTAATAATATGTCGGCATTCAAATACGATTCAACTGAAATATCAATTCCGTTTTTCAGTGCAATGTTTTCGAGCAAGACTTGAGCTGATTCGTTAAAAATTTTTTCATCATCGCAAATTGCAATTCTGTACATTTACTCACCCTCCGAGCTTATTATACTCATATTTGTTTTTACCGTAAAGACATTATCAGTACAATCAATTATCAAAATGCTGTTATATTTTTCTGAAATTGAATTCATCGCAATAATTCCGTACCCGTGATTGTTTTTGTCGCTTTTGTCTGAAATGGGAAAATGGTTTTTGTCAAATACAAGATTTTCAAAACAGCAGTTTGAACAGGAGATAAACAGAAAATTTTTATTTGCTTTAATATCTGTTTTTATAAATCTGTGTTCTGTATCGGTTTTTAAACAAGCCTCAATTGCATTGTCAAACATGTTTTCAAGAAACACACACAAATCTTCATCGGCAATGCTGATTTGTTCCGGAACATTTGCACTACATTCAAATTTAATGCAGTTATCGTTAGCCATTTCTGCATATATACCTGTAATTGAGTTTATCAGAATATTGTCGCAGTATTTAATTTTCGGAAGTTTGCTAAGCTTGTCAGTGACTTTTTCTATGTACTCTTTGGCTCTCTGAGTGTCATTATTATCAAGCATAGCCGAAATTGCAACCATATGATGATTCATTTCGTGGCGAGCGGCTTTGGTTTCTTTTTCGCCGTTTTTTAACATCTGATAGCTCTGCAAAGCATATCTTGCACGCTCATTTACTATATAAATTCTTTTCTTATACTCCGTATAATCGTCAATAAATTCTTTGATAATTATCAATACAGAAATAATTGCCGTAACTGTGCAGAGCATAGTATTGAGGGGTGCGAATTCGCCAAATTCAAAAATGCTGCCCAAAATATTATTTCCGTAACTTAGAAAGGCAGAGTCGCTTGTACATGCCGCCAAAGTGTAACCGCAAAAAATGCAGATTATAAACAGCAGAATATATTTTGAGCTTTTGTATTTTTTATACTTCTGCCCATCAAAAATATAATCTAAAACAAGCATAATAGCGGTTATCAAAAAGTACAGCGAGAGTGAAACTTCAGTAAAATTGATAAACTCAATGGATTCACTGAAAAATCCGTAGCAGATGCAGTATGTCCCGAGCAGTATAAAAGATGATACAAGAAGAATGTATTTTCTCCAGTTAGTGAACATAAACGCTACGAAGAATACAATCGGTATAACATATATTCGTGATAGTATCGAAAAGTCAAATGATGAAAGAACCTTTGAACTCATTTGCAACTGTGAAGATGAGTAACACACACATCTTAAAGCAAACAGTATTAAAAACAATATCATGAGTAGGATTTTGTAATTTTTATGTCCGTTTTTTGTTCTTACAAAGAAGATTAGACACAATGCAATTGCCACAATAAAACTTAGAGTTGATAAAATAACGGCACCGACAGATCCCACAACAGCATCTGTGGATTTTTGAAACATATCTGCAAGCGACGGATATGTAGTAAAATAATAAGGATTTTCGTCCGTGTAATATGTGTATAT
>CAJMRT010000056.1 GCA_905215855.1 uncultured bacterium | reverse complement strand
TTCCATACGATCCACACCAACTACTTTAGATACAACAAAACAGGTTGGTCAATCACACGCAAATAATTTGATATTTCTCAACAATCCCGACAGAGCAAAATCTGTCGGGATTGTTTGTATATACAATATTGTAGCGGCGAACCGCCGTTCCCAATTCGTGTAGATAGTTTGTAATGTCAAAAAAACATATTATGTCCGAGCGTAACATTGAAATTGTTCGTTTCAATGTTACCATCGAAACGATTGGCGAACAAGGTTCGCCGCTACATTGGATTGTACAAACAATAGCAATGTAGCGCTCGGGCATTTTTGTTTCTCTAATAAAAAGACTATCTTCACGAATTAAAAAATACGAACTAAAAAGGACGGCAGACTTGATATTAAGTCTGCCGTTTGTTGTTTTGTTATAATTATAAATTAAAATCAACAGATTACATAATCGAGTTGATGAGACCGCCTTTTTTGATGATGTTCTGAATGAACTCGGGGAACGGCTCAGCCTGATATGTTTTGCCTGTTGTTTCGTTGGTGATGACGCCTGTGTCAAAGTTTACGGAAACTGTGTCGCCCTCTTTGATATCCTTTGCCGCCTCATCACATTCAAGAATCGGAAGACCGATGTTGATTGAGTTACGATAGAAAATTCTTGCAAAGGTTGATGCGATTACACATGAAATACCGCTTGCCTTGATTGCGATTGGTGCGTGTTCACGGGAAGAACCGCAGCCAAAGTTCTTTTCGGCAACCATAATGTCGCCCTCTTTAACCTTGTTTACAAAATCTGCGTCAATGTCCTCCATGCAGTGAGCCGCAAGCTCCTTGTGGGATGCGGTGTTAAGGTAGCGAGCAGGGATAATTACATCGGTATCCACATTGTCGCCGAACTTGTGTACAGTACCTTTTGCGTTCATTGTTTGTTACCTGCCTTTCTTATACCTTTTCGGGGTCAATGATGTAGCCTGCGACAGCACTTGCGGCGGCAACAGCCGGACTTGCAAGATAAACTTCGCTGTCAACATGACCCATTCTGCCGACAAAGTTACGGTTAGTTGTTGAGATTGCTCTTTCGCCTGCGGCAAGAATACCCATATGACCGCCAAGACACGGACCGCAAGTCGGTGTTGAAACAACTGCGCCTGCCTCAATGAAGATATCAAAAAGACCTTCGTGCATAGCGTCAAGCCAAATCTGCTGTGTGCCGGGGAAGATGATGCAACGAACATGCTTTGCAATCTTCTTGCCCTTGAGAATGTTTGCAGCGGCACGCAAGTCTGAGATTCTGCCGTTTGTGCATGAACCGATTACGCACTGGTCAATCTTAACTTCTTTCTCGCCGATTTCATCAACTGTTCTTGTATTTTCGGGGAGGTGCGGGAATGCAACTGTCGGACGGAGAGTCGAAAGGTCGATTGTGTACTCCTCGTCATAGACAGCGTCCTCGTCTGCTGTGTATTCGACAGGAGTACCCTGATATCTGCCGTTGCAGTATTCACGGGTGATGTCGTCAACAGGGAAGATACCGTTCTTTGCGCCTGCCTCAATTGCCATGTTTGCAATGCAAAGTCTGTCATCAATGTTGAGGTATTTAAGACCTTCGCCTGTAAATTCCATTGACTTGTAAAGTGCACCGTCAACACCGATTTTGCCGATGATGTGGAGAATAACATCCTTACCGCTTACAAAACCCTGTGGCTTGCCTACGATGTTGAATTTGATAGCTGACGGAACCTTGAACCAAGCCTTGCCGCTAATCATACCGGCAGCCATATCTGTTGAACCTACACCTGTTGAAAATGCGCCGAGTGCACCGTATGTACAGGTGTGTGAGTCAGCACCGATGCAAAGACAACCCGGTCCTACAAGTCCCTGTTCAGGGAGAAGTGCGTGTTCAATGCCCATCTGACCTACATCTCTGTAGTTCTTGATATCATATTTGTCTGCAAATGTACGAACCTGTTTAACCTGTGTTGCTGCCTTGATATCTTTATTAGGTGTAAAGTGGTCCATAATCATTGCGATTTTTGTGTTGTCAAATACTGAGGTAGCGCCGTTTTCCTCGAATACATTGATGGCTACGGGAGATGTTACATCGTTACCGAGAACCATATCAAGCTTTGCCTCAATAAGCTGACCTGCCTTGACTTCGCTGAGTCCTGCGTGAGCCGCAAGAATCTTCTGCGACATAGTCATACCCATAATAAATCACTCCTTTTCTTTAAGTTAATTATTGCATACACCTTGCAAAAAGATTGTAAACTATGTTACAATTAAGGAAATTATTACCGATAGACGGGGGTAAGTTATGGAACAAAGGGTAAATGCTTACGGACACACAAACAGTGCTGTTCACGAAAATATGCAGTCGCTGATTGAGCAGTCGGGAAGCGTGAGAAAATATGCGAAAAATGAAATAATCTATCTTCAGGGCGACACGGCGCAGAGCTTTTGCTACATTAAAAAAGGCAGTGTAAAGGTGTATATGAACTCCGTTGACGGCAACGAAAAAACTCTCAACACGGCAAGACGCGGCGAGATTATCGGCGAGGGTGCTTTCTTTGACAAAAAGCCGAGGGTCAGCTCCGCAAAGGCGGTCACTAACACAGAGGTTATAATGATTGACAAAAAGCGGTTGACGGATATTATTGCCAAACATCCTACGCTTGCGTTCGAACTTCTTGAAATCCTTGCCAACAGAATAAGGCTTTTGTCGTCACAACTTGACTCAATGACCTTTATGCAGGCGGACGCACGCATTGCCGGACTGTTGCTTGAAAGCGAACATAACGGTTCTGTTGCAATTACACATGAAGAAATTGCCAACACGGTAGGTGTATCAAGGGTTACGGTCAGCAAAACTCTGAGCAGATTTGCAAAATCGGGATACATTTCTACCGAATATCGAAGAATACTTATAAAGAGCAGAGAACTGTTAAAAAAAATTGTGCAGGGAGATTGATTATTTATTATTTACAAAACGAATTAAATAGGTTAGAATATTGATAGAAACTATTGCGGATTTTACATATATGTAAGGAGGAGTATTTGTGAAAAAAATAATGCCGATTTTGGCAATAATAATGATAGTTCCGTTTGTGTTGTGTTCGTGCTTTACGAAACAGGCGGAGAGTATGTCGCTTGGCTATGAAGAGCTTGAACTTCATGTGGGCGATACAAAGCATATTTCCGTGACAATCAAGCCCGATGGAGCAGATGCCGGCACAATCAATTGGTCAACATCAGACAGCAAAATCGTGACCGTTGATGACGGAACAGTTACAGGCAAGGCAAAGGGAACTGCAGTTGTAACCGCAGAGAGCGAAAGCGGTCTTAAAAGGGTGTGCAATGTGACTATTCTTGACAAAGAGATTGAAAGCGTTGCTATGAGCGAAAGCTCAACTTCCGTTAAAAAAGGCAGTAAAATTCAGCTTGAGGCAAAGGTTAAGCCTGTTGACGCACCGTCAAACAATATTGTGTGGTCATCGTCAGCCCCCGAAACCGCAAGCGTTGACAGCAACGGTATGGTACTCGGTGAAAAAGAGGGCGTTGCGATAATCACTTGTGAAACGGAAAACGGTAAAAAGGCTACTTGCACGGTTACTGTTAAGGATACCGAAAAGAAAGCTACAGTGCCGGCAACAGAAGCCCCCACACAGGCGGTTAAGCAGGAGAGCCAGAGCCGTTATCCTGCGGCTCGTTACTACAACTATGATGATGATTTTATTTTGCCGGATTCATCAATCAGAAAGCTTAGTGCAAATGAGGTTATGGGACTTGGCTCAGACCTTGCTCAGGATGCAATCAATGAAATCTATGCCCGCCACGGCTATGTGTTCAAAACGGATTCCATCCGCCACTACTACCAAAGTCAGAGCTGGTACCGTGAGAATTACAATTTCAGCGAAAGCGACCTTACAAGCATTGAAACATATAATATAGCACTCATCAAAAAATATAATTGATTAGCAAAAGAGGCTCAGAACCTGTAAAAGTTCTGAGCCTTTAATTTATCTGTTGAGAAGTTTTTTCTTATACTGTGCCGGTGTAAGTCCGTAGACCTTTTTGCACTGTGTAATGAATGACTTTACATTTGCAAAACCGTTTTCAAGTGCAGCGGCAGACACGGTTGAGTTTTTGTCAAGCATATCATTGATTGCATTTTCAAGACGAAGATTTGCAAGATATTCCGAAAAGCTGACTCGAGTGATGCTTTTGAAATACTTTGAAAAATAAGACGGCGAAAGATTGACTACCGAGGAAATCTCGTTGAGCGGAATCTCTCGCTTGTAGTTTTCGTTTATATATGCAATTGCTGTTTTAGCATAAGAAAAATCCCTGCGGGGGATAATCGGATTGTTGCTTGCTCTTTTAAAGCAGGTGCAATGCTTCAAAAGCAGATAGTAAATCTTGTTGACATGAGCAATCTGGAGCAAGGTGCTGTACTCGTCATTTTTGTTTGTATCCGCAATTTCATCAAGAACATCTATAAGCTCCTGCTTTGTTTCGGGAGATATTGAAACATCGAAGATAATGCTGTCAATCGACTTGCAGAACATTCGCATATATTCAAACGAAAGCTGAATACATACAAGACGCACGCTTGTTCCTGCCACAGGGCGAACAAGGTGAACATCTTCGCTGTTGAATAGGATAAAATCTCCCTCGTTTACAATGGTTGTTTCACCGTTTCTCGGACACTCTGCCTGACCTTCGATAACATAAACAAGCTCAGGCTCTCTGTGCCAGTGCAGCTCGGTCTTATGTGTTTCAGAAGAAAGGTTAAGATACATGACCTTGGCAGGTGTGTTTTGGTCATAATTTATTATTTCGTACTTATAATTCAATATGTTTCACTCCGAATTCCCTGTTGTCAAAAATGCAAAATTGTTGTATAATAACATAATTATAACTCGAAGATGTGCGAAAATCTATATAAATATGTTATGCAATTATGGACAAATGTTGTATTTGAGGTGATTTTGTGAAAAAAAGTGACGATTATAAGGCACTGTCAAATATATGCGTTTCAAGCGGTAAGAGATTTTCAAAGGAAAGTTTTGAAATCAAGCCTGCAATGCGTGAAACCTATGCAATATTCCTTGTAACGGCGGGTAAGGGAATTTTTATTATTGACGGTGTAAAATATCCTGTAAAACGAGGAAATTCCGTTATGCTTTTCCCGTTTTCAAGCATAAAAATTGCGGCATATCCGAACAATATTTTTGAGTACAAATGGGTTGAAATTAAGGGTTTTGAAATTGCCGTAATGATAAGCCGCACCGATTTTTCAAAGAATCGTCCCGTTGCACCCGAATTGCCTGTTGACAATTTTTTTCAGTACTTTGATGTCAGTGATTCATCAACCGAAACAGTATATTCAGCCTGTAGAACCAACGGCAAGGTGCTGATACTGTTGTCGTACTATCTGCAATATTATCCGAGCCAAAAATCGACCGAAACAAATTATGTTATGCAGGCGAGAGATTATATAGACAGAAATTTTCGTGAGGTGGACTGCACTGTAAAAAGTGTTGCCGAAAAAATTCAGATTGACCGCACCTATCTTTACCGCCTTTTTAAGGAGGAAACAGGTATGTCGGTGATTGAATACATAAATTGGTGTCGAATAAGAAGAGCCTGCACAATGCTGAGCAATACTTCGGCTCAGATCAAAGATGTTGCATTATCAGTGGGTTTTTCCGATCAGCTCTACTTTTCAAAGGTGTTCAAAAAAATCAACGGCATCACTCCTACGGAATACAGAAAGGCGTATTCCGACAAAAATATATAAGCAAATGCACGATTTTGCAGTTGCAAATATATCTTTAAAAGCGAGGTCATTTTTGGTTTCGCTTTTTTGCTTTTTGAGCATTAAAAATGCCTGTTTTATCGACTATTTTTCTTTATGCGAAAGCGATTACAAAATGGTTACAAAGTGGTAACGAAATGGTAAAAGTGAATTTCTTGCAAATTGCATAGAAATTTGCAGGATAATTCCTGTTGAGAAACAAGATTATATTGCAAAAATAGAAAATAAAGGCGAAACTCTTGTGAAATTTCACAAAAAATCAGTTCTTCTATAGTTTGACATTCACAAAACGCAGCTTTATAATGTGTGCCTGTAAAGAGCAAGACGGCTCTTTGATGAAGGTTTATGAATAAAATATGCAATTTTCAATGCAAAACAGACCCCCGAAAATTGCAAGTCAGGAGAAATTTATTATGCAGAAAAAGAAAGAGAACTTTCGCCCCCTGCGTTCTGTAATGACTTTTGCACTTGCAGCTGCAATTGTTACAGGTTCAGTTTATACGGTGGCTGCTGCCGCTAATTTTGACGCAGACGCAAAGCAAACTGTAACAACAGAAGGTGTGGAGCTTGCAAACGGCGACATTATTTATGCAGGACTTGGCGAAACAGGTTTTACAAGCAGTATGCTCAAGGCTGTTGAAATCAAAATCGACTGCAACGGTGAACACCGCAGTATAAGTCTTGCAAAAGGCACTGTTGCCGATGTGCTTGAAAGAACAGGAATCACACCTGCGTATGACGAGGTTGTTGAGCCGGCACTTTCAACACCGATTGCAGAAAATCTTACAGTGAAGATTTACAAAGGCAAAAAGCTTTCGATTACTGCTGACAGCAAAACAGACAGCGTTTATGTTCCAAACGGCAATGTTTGCGATGTTCTCGCAGAACTCGGCTACAAGCTTTCAGATGATGACATTCTCAATGTTGACAGAAACAGCAATATTGAAGATGCCGACAAAATCGTTATCAAGCGTGTGACTTACAAGAACGAAACCGAAACTCAGTCCGTTGACTTTGAAACTGTCAAGAAGAACTCAAAAGATGTTGAGCTTGGCAAAACAAAGGTTCAGACCGAGGGTAAAAAGGGCGAGGCTCTTGTTACAAAGAGGTGCAAGTACATTGACGGCAAAAAGGTATCATCCGAAATTGTCGATACTAAAATTACAAAAGAGCCCGTTGACAAGGTTGTGCTTATGGGAACAAAGGGTTCTAATGTCAGCAATCCGGCAGGCACATTTACTGATAATAACGGCAACACGGTTGCTTACTCCTCTGTTGTAACAGGCTCAGGGACGGCATATACCGCTCCTGCGGGTTCACTTACAGCCACAGGTGTAACAGCCTATCACGGCGGTGTTGCGGTAAATCCGAACATTATCCCGTACGGTTCAAAGCTTTACATTGTTTCAACAGACGGCAGCTTTGTTTACGGCTATGCAACAGCCGTTGACACAGGCGGAGCGCTTATGGCAGGAACTGCAATTGTTGACTGCTTCTACAACACATATGATGAATGTGTAAACTTTGGCAGAAGAAATGTAAATGTCTACATCGTAGGTTGATTTTAGTTCGTGTTAATTTTAGTTCGTGAAGATAGTCTTGATATAATCAGAACTATGAATCCCGAGATTGACTTTAACACAATGTAAGGCGAGAGCCTCGAACATAGTTCGTGAATACAGTTAGATAATAAAATACAGACATAACAACGGCAGGTACTTCGGTATCTGCCTATTGTTTTTGATTTATATATTGATTTATCGGAAAATATGCTGTATAATGTATTGTGCTTATGAGAGAATGAAAGAATTAACCGAAAGGAAAAATATTATGAAGAGAATTCTTACAGCAATTTTATGTGCAGGTATTCTTGCGGTTACTGCAGCAGGCTGCAGCTATAATGACGCACTTTATAAAGACAGTAACAGTTCTTCGCAGAATGGCGAGGACAGCACTCAGCCAACGACATCATCGGTCAGCGACCAAAAGTACAGCGATAACCTTGACGGTCTTGTTGATTATTTTGTTGCAAAGCAGTACATTGACAACAAAGATAACAGCATTAAGATGGACGCGTCTGCTATCGGTGCTGCAGAGGGCAAAAAGTTTGCCGCTAAGTATTCGGGTACTAATATCACAATTGAACTTTACCGTTACGATACAAAAGCTACTAACGATACTGCAAATAAGATTCTCAACTCTGTTAAGGCTGACGGTACATTCAGTATCTACGGACTTCCAAGCGTTACAGCCTACCTTTCTGACAACGGGAACTATCTTATGATTTATACTGACGCTTCAATTGATAAGACAAATCCCGATAAGACAAAGGATAACTACAAGCACCGTGAGCAGGTTATCAAGGATTTTAAGGCTTTCAAAAAGTAACATTATATATGTAAATAATTTGTGATGCAACAAAGCGGAGATTGATTAAATTCAACCTCCGCTTTTTCTATATATATATAGCGTTTTTTATTTAAGCTTTGTTCCGCAGTTGCCGCAGAATTTCATAGTAGGATTGCATTTTGTGTGGCAGTTCGGACAGGTGATTTCCTTAGGCATATCGCTTGTGTCATCGGCAACAGCCTGCATATACGGATTTTCAAACTGAGTAGTTTTCGGCTTGTCATCAGAATCAGTGTTCATTGAGCCGAAATCAACGCTCTGAGGCTGAAAATTAACCGGTTGCTGAATCGGTGGCTGATTGCTGTCGGTCGGCATTTCGCTCGTTACAGGGGCAACAGGCGGTACAGAAATATTGCTCTGCTCTGCTGCAGGTTCATTGGTTTGAACTGCACCGAGATTTATACCCATTGTGTGTTTCTTTATATATATATGAAAAGAAATCGCAAGAGAGGCGAACAAACCGTAGAATACGGCAGACAAAACCGAATTGATTACCATAACAACAGTTGCAGCGGAAAGGAATATTGACCCAATGGCGGTATTGCCATCAAAAGCGTTGTTGTAATGGAAGCTCGGGTACTCGTCAGCAAGACGGCGAAGAAGTTCGGAAATCTCGTAGCTGTACAAATTTATATATATAGCCATGGCAATTGTTGTTGCTATTCCTACTACAGCAAGAAGAATTGAAGTTACAGCGAGAAGTATTGAACCTCTGCTTGAAAGATAAACCGATGTAGCACCTTTCCCAATTGAGTTTGACCACATAAGCATTGCAATAGAGTGCAGAAGCGTTATCAGAATAAACGGTGCAATAATTATTGCGAACAAAATAAAGTATCTTAAAGCGTCATCTAAAAATAGCCTAATGGAAATAGTGAGTCCTGTCATTGCAAGAATAGCGATACCTGTTGCAATTATACCTATAATGGCGTATATCTTTATAAGCGTTACCATACCGCCAAACGGCATAGGGTCGTTTGAACGGGATTTAACATAAAGAAAGATAAGTGCAATGCACAAGAGAATGGAAAGAGAACTGCCTGCACCTGCTGATACAGAAATATTTGTACTGCCTGAGCCGGAGTTAAACTTAACCGTTCCGAGTATAGCAGAAAGTCCTGCCACAATTCCGCATATCAATGTAAGCGGTTTTGCAAAGAATCCTTTAAGCACCTGAACATTCTGGTGATAAGGATAATAGGAGTTTTGGTAATTCATAAAATTCCCTCCGAGATGTTAATTTGTATTTCTATTTTATATTATAGAAAGAGAAAATACAATAGATTTTTTAAAATGCAGATTTGTGTATTTTCAGCTTACACAAGATATTGTGGTAAAACAAAGAATTTTGTTGGAAAATCCACAAGGCGAAAAGTTTTTTTAAAAAAATTGAATTTTTTTGAAAAAAGGGGTTGACTTTTCTTGAAAAAGGTATATAATAGACAATGTTCCGCGAAGGAAAACAACAAATCCTCTTAAAACAAAAGAGAGAATCAAGTTTTTCTTGTGCAAAGTGAACATAGGACCTTGAAAATTGAACAACGAGATAATTAGTAAAGAAACCCGTAATGACTTTGAGAAAAGCTCAAAGAATTACAGTGAGATG
>CAJMRT010000055.1 GCA_905215855.1 uncultured bacterium | reverse complement strand
TGCATAAAACATCGGCAGGCACAACACAGCAAGGGATGCTAAAAAAGAGAGCAGCCGCATTATGTGCCACGGGGTTTTAGCCTCAGAATCTTTTAATATGCTTCCGAATTTTTTGTTTGTTTTTAAATGATTATCCATTTTTATTCTCCAAAATAAACAGTAGCGTTTCTGTCGCTGTCCGCACCTCTGTTTACCAGCGGCAAAACAACCTCACTAATACTCGATAGGCCGATTGAATTGAGCTTTTTACCGAATGGTTTTGCAAGACGGTCGGCTTTCTTCAACACTGAACATGTCATTTTGTATTCTGCGGAGGAAGTAGGTATGTTTCCGTCGCCTCTGTAAAGATTTGCCGCAATGTTGATAACAAAGGGGACTACTTTTTTTGAGCTGATTTTGCTTATTTCGCTCTTGCTTACACCACTCGAAAAACGAACGAAGTGCCATACCTTTCCGAATGTAAGATGATTTAGAAATTTAGCAAAACGGTGAATAATGGGCTTGTATTTTTTACTCGTTTCCTTAGAGATACTCATGCCTACGGCAAAGTCGGCAAAATTGTCGTAGTCATATTCGGCATCGTACAGTGCTTTTGATACAACGCCCAAAAACAAGTCTTTTGTGTACTCCTCGAGGGCAAGCCCGTTTGTATCGATGCTGTCTGCGCAGTCTGCACAAATGGTTTTTATTTCTGCTTTTTTCTGTTCTTTGTTCAGCACTATTTGGCGATAATACGGCGGAAATCCCGTTAATGCCGCTGTAGAAATGTCATAAAACTTTTTGTTTCCTATTTTGCAATAAGAAATGTTGTGCATATGCGTATGACCGGTAAGCACAAAATCAAAGCCTAAGTCGGAAAGCTGCTTCCTGCGCAGCTCATATTCACTCAGCATATCACCCTTTGCAACAGCCGCATATATAGGCGACGGCGGCACAAGAGGGTGATGTGTCATTGCTATAATGTATTGACCGTCTCTTTTTGCATTGTTCGCTTCTGTTTTTACCCAGTTCATCAGTTCGTCGCTGAATCCGCAATCGGGATCGCCGTAGTCATCGTTGAGCGCAAACAGGCGGTACCCGTCTGCAAGCTGTGCCACATACGACATTGTGCTTTTGTGCTTTGCGATGGCGTTGTTATAGCCAAAATCGCCGTAATATTTCAAAAGTTGTGTTCGTTTTACTGACTCAACCTCTATATACTTGTCGTTTTTGTCTATGCCGTATGTGGGCATACGAGGAGAGGTATAGTCGTGGGTTGCGGTTATGACATACACTCTCTTGCCCTTTTGCTGCAGCTTTTTCAGAGCGGCTTTCATCTCGTCGTGAGAGGTCCTTTCGCCGTTATATGTAAGATCACCGCTTATGAGAACAATGTCCGGCGTATCATTTTTGCACAAGCAGTCAAAGGTGTGCTCAACGATTTCTTCGCTCCTGCTGAAAAAGAGCTGGCCCGGCTTTGGCTTTTTGTTTTTGTCAAAGCCGTCCACAAAATTCTTTTTTGAATAGTAATGGGTGTCGCTGATAACCGTGAATTTCAGTTCATCATTCATTCTTCTTTACCTCTGTTATTGGCTTTTATGAACTCGTCTTTGTCGTTTAGATTCCATACACATTTACCTAAGATGTATTCAGCCTTTTCTTTCTTGCTCATTTTGAATGTAAAAGGTCTGTTGTTTTGGATTTCGTCATAGACAGGAGCGGCGAGAGTTGCTTTTCCGTCGTGCAGTGAGCAAGCCGCCAAAATTACAATGTCGCTGTCATTAGGCAAAATGACGGTGCTGTTTTTAGGCACATCAAATTCGACAATGTAAAAGTACATACTTTTTGCAATTTCATCCTTGCCGTTTTTGTGACAATGGGTTGCTTCATATGCGATTTTGCCTTTTTTGATATATGCGGTTTCACCGAAGTCGTACAAATCCCATCTTGCAAAACGCTCAAAGCAGGAATTTACCTTTGCCTTTACTTCTCTGCCGTTTATGACAAATTCGGCGTCTTTATCCCCGACCAATGAGGCACAAAGGAGTGCAATTTTGCTGTCTTTACTGCCCGTATTTATCTTTTGTGTAGAGGCAGTAAGAGCGTTGTTTCCATTCTTGTTAATGATGAATTTGTATCCGTTTGAATTGATTTCATCAGGCACAATTTCAAACGGAACAGTATAGTCATAGTCGCCGCATTTGCCTTGCTTTGTGATAATATTTTTGTCGAGAGGCAGTTCAATCGGTACAGCCTTTTCCGCTTTTACCTTTTCACCGCTCTTTAGCTTGAGTGCAAAACTTTTGATTTCGTATGGGTTAAAGCTTGTAATAAGTTTTCCGTCCTTTATTTCAGCCTTGCCCTTGTATTCTTCACTTGCAAAAACTTCTTTTGCATCCTCTATGCCGTTTCCGAGTGTGAGCGAAAATTTGTTTATGGTTTTGTTTGCGCCCTCATTGAGCCTTATGATAATTTCATCGCTGTTTTCGGCTTTTTTGATAGCACGAACAATGACATCATTGGAAGAAACACTGCCGAAAGAATAATTTGTACCCAAAGCTCCGTTGTGCTTTTTGCAAATATATGCAGTCATAGGAGTAATGAATTTTCGTGCCTCAAGCTGTGTGTCTGTGCCGACATCTCCCTTGTGGCTGAAAATTGCGAATGAATATCTGTTGAGCCCCAAATCCATCATTGACTGCATAGAGTCAATTCGATAGTTGTGCTTAGGCGTGTGCAGAACGGTAAATCTCAGCGTGCTGTCGTTGAATTTGTCCCAGCCGTATTTACATTCGCTGATTACGGATACACCGCTTTTTCCGTTTTTGTCTGTAATGTCTGCCCAATTTTGAGCAGGTACCTCATAGAGTTTGTCGCACATATTCTGCCTTTTTATTGCACCGAGTCCAAGGTCAAATGTGGCTGTGCCGTTGCTTACATTAAAGCTGAATTGCTCTTTTGCCAATGTGCGCAGAGACTGCCATTCTATTTCGGAATATACCTCTACACATTTTCCGCCGTCCGAAAGTGCAATAATGTTTGTAAAGGTACTCTTTTTGTCACGCTGTGTAACCTTGAATGCGACACGGCATGGGCCGTTTTCGATTATTTGCATTTTAGATTTAACGGGGATTCTGTCTGCCGCATTTTTGTTTTCGTTATAATCCATTTCCCACGCAGGCCAAACGCGTGAGCCGTTGTACTTGAGCAGCCCGAGAGAAACAGGCTCTTTCAGAATTTGGAAATTGTTTTGTTCCTTGTCAATAATTGACTCAATATCGCCGTTTGGATTTAGGGTGACGATATACTTTTGATTTTCCATTCTGTTCTTTGAGATGAAAACAGCACTTTCTGCGTCGCACGGTATATCGCTTACTCTCGCATCATAAATTCTTGTACCGAGACTCTTTACATCTGCAATGAACAGAATTTCGGTATAAGTGTTGGTTCGGTTTATAACTTGACTCTTAATCTCGTTTCCGTCATCATTGAACACTCTCACATTTTTATTGCCTATACCGCTCAGTCGGGCAGTTACGGTCTGCTGCCTTTGGGACTCAATCGGGTTGTATACCATAATAGGTGTACCCTTGCAAAAATCTGTTTTCATATTCAGTGCCAGTGCCGATGCAGAAGCTTCCAGCTCGTTTGCAAATTGATTCATTGACACGGCATAGTCGTTCCATGAACGCCTGTAAACTCTTTGGCAGCTTGTACCCGGAATATCATCGTGGAATTGGTGAGCAATGAACCTTTTCCAGGCTATGTCGATAGCACTCTTGTTATATTCTTTGATGCCGAGATAAGATGCTGTTACACTTGCTCTTTCTGCAATGTCAGCCAGTTCCTGACATCTTCTGTTCCAGCGTTTTCCCACCGCTCTGGAAGTGTAACCGCCTACTGCGTGGTCTTTCATAACCAGCTCATTGTTCCAGACAGGGAGCTTCGCCTTTTGCTCCGGTGTGAAATTTTCGTCAATATCGTGATAAATTCGGTCGGCTGAAGATGCCAAAACCTCAATATCACTTCTGTTGTTTTTGCTTATTTCTTTTTCAACAAATTTTACGCTTTCTTCCTTGGGTGCGCCGCCACGGTCACCGATTCCGTGGAAAATATAAGTCATATCGAGATCGTATTTTTCATTCTCTTTCAGTTTGTTTTGGACAAAATCCCAGTCACGCAATTTTTTGAGCGTAAAGTAGTAGTCGTGAGGATTTACACTCGCATATATCTCGTTGCCGTCTACGCCTCTCCATCGACCTATGTCAAACGGCACTCCGTAGGCACTGCCCCAAGCGAGCTTTTGGGTGGTGAATCCCATCAGATTGGCGTGACTTGCGATGCTCGGCAATGCCCAGCCGAAGCCAAAGCAGTCCGGCAAATATATATCAACGCTTTTTTTTCCGAATTTTTTGTCAAAATATGAGTTGCCGAAAAGAATGTTTCTAAACAAAGCCTCAGGTGACGGAATGTTTACGTCTCCGTTTTCAAATGATGAACCGCAAACATTCCATCTTCCTTGTTTTATATATTCTTTCATTTTGTCAAAAAGGTCCGGATAATACTCCTCCATCAGCTCGTATCTGTATGAGCCTTCAAATGAAAAAGTGTATGTAGGATATTTTTTGAACAACTTGAAGTTGTCAACAAGTGTGTTGTAGATATATTTGCTTACAGTAGTTTCAAAGTCCCAGCTCCAAACGGTGTCGAGATGTGCGGTTGCGACTGTATAGATTTTCTTTTTATTGCTCATTGTTTTTATTTTCCTCGATATTTTTTTTATACTTTTTGTGTAGGTACAATGTGAGTATTTGGAGCAGAATTACTGCTGCCGCACCTGCAAAAATGCTTGCCCCGTTTATAACAGCGGCTGTGCTTAAAGCTATAAATGTGCAGATTTGTATGCCCGACAAAATTATATTTCGCTTATATCCGTTTTTAGTATAAGAAAACAGGGATATAACCGCACAAACCAGCGAAATCAAAATAACTGCCGCAAAGGATATAAAGCAAAGCAGCATCGCTTTGTTTTGGAACACCGATGCGGAATCCGAAATGATACTTTTAATTATTGATATAAGATTTATGCCTGCACCGTTCACTTTATATACAGGTATCAGCAGTGCGACTATCGGCAGAAAAAACGATATGAGTCTGACGATTGCTATGGGCGAGCCGATGGAGGACTTCTTGAGTCCGTTCAAAAAATTATCAAATCGTTCCCATTCTTTTTCTGCCCTTATTTTGTCGCTTTCGAGCCTTTCGTCAAAGCCGTATTGCACGATATTCACGCCGCAGCTCGGACAGTTTGGTTTGAGATAAAACGGGCTTAACTTGGCACCGCATTTAGGACATTTGTTACTCATTTTCGTTGCCTCCTATCGCCTGAACTTTTGCTTTTTCTTCTCGTCTGTTTTTTAAGTCTTCACGAATTTGCTTTAGCTTTTCGCCATTCAGATTGTAGAATGCGTACGGAATAAGAGTAATGAGACCTAACAGTTTAGGTATCAGAATAAACAGCGCCCATATCCACAAGTCAGTGTGTTCTCCTTTTACGGCTACCGAATTACCGACTGTGTCTTTAGTGAAAGTTAAACCTATCAGAGGCAGCAGTGCAGTACCGATAGAGGTGGACAGAGAACCGGTCAGCTTGCCTACAAAGGTGAGTACGGAAAAGCTGACTCCCTCATTTCTTTTTCCAGTTTTCCATTCCATATAGTCTACCGTGTCGCCTATCATCTCAGTAGGAATGACATTGTTGACAGTTTGGAAAAAGGCAAAGAAAAAGTTTTGGAGCATAAGCAGAACAGAGATGGCAACAACATTTGTTTTATAAAATCCGAGGCCGCAGAAGAATACTGCCGTGCCCAAAACAGCGTTGAAAATAATATTCATCATAACTATATGCTTGTTGTCCATTTTTTCTTTCAGCTTTGGTATCAGCAAATATGATATAAAGCCAAGCAGAGTACCCGGCAGTGTTATCCACAAAACAGCAGAGTTCAGGTCGAGTACCTCCGAATAGTAGTAGGTCTGAAAAACATTTGATATACCGCCGAGACTTCCGAGCACATTCGCAACAATAATTAGGAGCAGCGGCTTGTTTTTAATGAGAACTTTGAAGTTATCAAGCAGTGACGGCTCCTTTACGCTTTGACTTACTCTTTCTCTTATTTTCAGTCCTGCAAGAGAGAACAGCCCCATACCGAACACACCTGCTATACAAGCGAGAATCAAAAAGTCCTGTGCAAGTGTGATATTCCAAACACCTTTGTTACTGAAATCCATCATAACCACAAGCATTGTTGTCGAAAGGCCGCCGATAAGGCCTGACAAAAATCTTGCAGTTGAAATAACCCTTGTTCTGTCACTCGTCGACGGTGAAATAGCCGCACTCATACTCCAAAACGGAACATCACCGAGAGTATAAAACAGTTCCCATATAAAATAGGAAACATACATATAAATGATTTTTACGGTCGTCGATTTTGCATCTGCCAATATTTCGGGACCGGCAAACAACATAATTGTAGTTATTGCAAGAGGCAGCGGCACAAACAAAAGATAAGGCCTCAGTTTGCCGTATCTCGTTCTCGTTTTGTCAATTATTCCGCCCATAAGCGGATCGTTTACTGTGTCCCAAATGCCAAGAAATAAAATCATTGTTGACACAGCAGCAGGAGGAATTTCAAAAACCTTTGTAAAAAACAGCGAAAGGTATCCGCCGGCTATCAGATTGTATCCGAACACCTGACCTGCATTTGCAAGACCGTATGACAGCGTTTCTTTTACGCCTACATACCTTGTTTCTTTTTCCATAAAAATTAGCTCCATTCAATAATTTTTATCCGGTTTTTTATTTCCATCCGCCGCAATAGTTTTTATTGTGCTCTATAAATTCATCTACAAGTTTTACCGCTATCGAGTAGCTGTTTACGAGAGGGTGAAGTGTAAGCGCCTGAATTGCGGCAGAGCGGCTCCGCTCCCTTATTGCTTTGGAGGAGAGTCTTTCATAGTTTTTGACTCTGCGTATCAGCTCGAGATTTTGCTCGTCTACCTTGCCGATACGGTGCGGTGTACAACCGTTTTTATCGACATCACAGGTGATTTCGACCACATCGTCGTTCCTTAAACCGTCAATAGAGCCGTCGTTTGGAATACACATAATCATAGTACCCTTTGTTCCGCTTTGAGCAGTTTCGATAAACTTGAGTGCAACGCCGGCATATCCGCCGTCATCTTCTTCGTAAATGTCAAAGTGCCATGGCTGAGTACGCTTTTCACCTGTTTCACTTGCCATATAACTGCCCTCACGCATACCGTACCATTTGCTGAAAATCTTTAAGCAGTTTTCAAAATCGTTTTCTATATCCATTTGCGAAAGTTCCGTCGTCATGGATTTATTTATATCTCGTATTTGTTCGCCACGGGTTTGGGCGGCTTTGAGTATGTTTTCAACAGCTTTTTCACGATAGTAAAAATAATAGAGATATTCGTTCAAAACGCAGCCTCTGTCTCTTAGAAGCTCCTTTTCGAAATAACGCATATCACTCTTTTTGTATGCCTCGTCATTTTCGATCAGTTCCGGCATTATTTCTCTGCCCTTTAGCTTTATACTCTTGAAATATGACATGTGATTAAGGCCGTAACATTCGCCCGTTATGTCATTGGGACTTTCGCCGTACATGAGTGCAAAGGTGCGAAGCATTCCCGATGGAGCGTCGCATATTCCGTATGTAAAATCATATCCCATATCACGCAGGGTTTGGCTCACTACACCGGCAGGATTTGTAAAATTAAAAACTTTTACATTGGGTTTTGAAAATTTTTTGATAAGCTCGCAATATTCGGCAAGAGCCGGTACGCTCCTCATTGCAAAAGAAAGTCCGCTCGCTCCCGTTGTTTCTTGACCGAGGACACCGTGATTGAGTGCGATTCTTTCGTCCTTTGCTCTCATTTCATCTTCGCCTACACGGATTGTGGTTATAACATAGTCGGCATTCTTTACTGCCTCAATGCTGTCCGTCGTCAGCATAAATTTCATTTTAGGACAAAGGAGGTTTGCAACATGACTCGCCATACCGCCGTAAATTCTTAATTTTTCTTTGTTGTTATCCATAAAGCAAAGCTCGTCTATCCGCAGCTTTTCTGCTTTTTGTGCTATGCTTTTTGCGAGGAACATTGAGCGGACTCCGCCCCCTCCGATGACTGTTATTTTCATATACATATACCTCCGGCTGCTGTTCTATATACCTAATTATAGTATTGTTGTGCCGCCATTAAAAGAATATAATACGACAATAAATTAAATATTGTGTCGTATTATATAAAGTTTTTATTGAAATAAATTTCGGTTTGTATTATATTGTTTGTATAGACAGAGAGGACTTTAATATGATTTTATCATTTAATTATAACGGCTGCCGAATTCAGCTTTTCAAAATATTTTCCGATACGCTCGATTCCGTGGTTCAGATGCATTCTCACGCAAAAAACGGGTACGAGATTCATTATATTGCCAGGGGCAAAGGTGTACTCGAAACAGAAAAAGACCGGTATGACATAAAGAAAGATTCTCTCTATGTTACTGGTTCCAATGTGCTCCACAAACAACTTTCCAGCAAGGATGCCCCGGTGTTTGAAATCAGCGTTTATCTGAAAATTCTCGGCAATACCGATGATGCGGCAATACGATTTTTTGCCTCCAAGTTTTTTTGGATAGGAAAATGCAGTCCTCAGCTGCGTAGGATATTTAATCAGCTCGTCTCCGAAAATTCAAAAACAGGTCTGTGGAGAGAAAGCATTCTGTCCGCCCTTACCCTACAGATGATTACGGAGATGACACGCCTCTACTATCCCGACAATGCCAGCTCTCTGCTCCCTCCTGAAGATTGCGACCTGAATGAAAATCGTTCATGGATACTCGATACTCTTTTGCTGGAGGATTGCAGTGATGTAACCCTTAATGACTTTGCCAGAGGGATGGGTGTGTCACCCCGTCAGGCAGAAAGAATTATCAAAGATTATTACGGTTCATCTTTCAGAAAGCTGCGCTATGAATCAAAGATGGCTATGGCAGCATCGCTCCTTGAGAGCGAAAACATTACTATAAATGAATGTGCCGCAAAATGCGGCTATACGAGCCTAAGTTCCTTTGCCGCTGCGTTTAGACGAAAATTCAATATCAGCCCAAACGAGTATAAAAAATCTATAATTGCCAAACGAGACAGTTCAAAATTATAGCTCTTCGCCGATTTTTCTTCTTATTCCCACCTTGTCAGCAATGAGCATCAAATTGTTCACGTCTCTCTAGACGAACCTGCCGTTTTTGTTCGGAGGCAGATTGATTACCATAAGATTGTTTGTCTTTTCGAGAATACGGTAGTTATTGGCTATTTCGTCTGCGTCCTACAAAGTTTTGCTGTCGTATTCGTCCGAATAGAAACAAACTCCCTCCTTGCGTGAACATATTGTTTGTTCAAACGGCATGATTGTTTTTATAACCTACAACATAACGACCTTCCCATCTGCCGTCTTTTCGTTTATAAATACTGCTTCCGTATTTGGACATTTGATTTACTCCTTTCACTTTAAAATAAGAATAAATTTCACATAATTGTTTTGAGATAAATTAACTGTATTTGATAGGAAAAACTAAGACATTTATATTAGTTGACCTAATATGAATTGCAGGTAAAAAGCGGTCTGTTCATTACGGATCGCTTTAGTTTTTTATTGATGTCTACCTTTGCATTTTTGATGGATAAACGATATAAAAGGGCAAACTTAAAGTGAGGGTTTAAAGTTTTATTACTTTAAGCCCTCATCATTTTTTGAAATGTCTCTCA
>CAJMRT010000054.1 GCA_905215855.1 uncultured bacterium | reverse complement strand
CTTTATCCTCAACAGCATTTTCGAGCCATTCGTTATAAAGTTTTTTAATATCCATGATTATGCCCCCAACTTAAAATTTTCACAAAATTATAGTTAAAATCTGTGACAAGCCATTTTTACCTATCATAATTCACTATACCATAAACTCTGAAAAAAAACAAGTTTTTTATTTGTACATTTTCAAGATTATGTCTTGAAATGCAAAAAATATCACGCAGAAATTGTAATTTTGCTTTCTGCGTGATATTTATGTTTAAGTTTAGTAAAATATTATTTACTTTTGTAGCTTATACGAAACTGTGTTTTCGCTCATTGTGTAACCGTTTTGCTGTGCTTCAAGAATAATTTGCTGAATATTGTCCCATTGCGAATCTTTCGGTATATAAATATACTTTGGAATCTTTTTGTTGTTTACAGAATAATATGAACGAAGTCTGTCAAGACTGTTTTGGTTTTCGCCTGTTACATATGCGGAAAGTGTTCCATACGGAAAATCTTTTACGGCAAGATATGTCCATGGCTTTTGAGTTAAGAACAGAATATTTCCTTTTTCAAGATTTTGATATTCATTTATATCGTTATAAATCTGTTCGTAATTTTCTGTATTGGCAGAAGTGGTTTTGATTCCCTTTGCAGGACCGTTCTGAATTGTCTGTGTCAGCTGACTTGGAGAACTTTCCCAGAAGCAATGTTCGGCTTTAACCGTAATCTGGAAACAAGTCTGCAAAATAATCAGAAATGCTGTCATCACAAATGCAAAGTATTTGCAGGGAACTGCATAATCAAGATTATCCGGACTTGCTTTCATTTCTTTAATCAGATTGCCGACAAAAACAAAGCCGGCTATATTTGACGCTGAACAAGCCATTGCCGTTACAAAGAAATACTGATTTGATGAGAAGCATAGTGCTACAGAATAAAGAATTCCAAGAATAAAGAGTGAGGCAAAAAGTTCTCTCTGTTTATTTTCTGAGAGTACATATGCTGTGATTCCCATAAAAATCATCGGGAACATAATTGCGTTGTAATAAACGCTTGTCATTGTCGGCATAAACATTACGAGTGACAAAATAACAATTGCGCTTGTAAGAATAAGATAAATCGAACGATGTTGCTTTCTCTTTCTGTCAAGCAACATAACAATTGTAGTAGCACCGTATGCTATAAGTACATACTTGAAATGGCTGTGACACTCTACGATTGTTTTGAAGTAGTAATTCATCTTCGTCATAAATCCCATCTGCGGATGATCGGGGTCAGCCATAAGATAGGGGAGATTGGTGAAAATATCATTTATGCTTACTCTTGAAAGTACAAACACGATGAAAATTACTGCAAGAATACCTGCACCAACTGTAAACCAAAGAAAAGTTTTGATTGAAAACAAGTCTGAATTGAACACATTTTTATTCAGCGATGTTCTCTTGATTACATAGTGAACTCCCACTGCAACAAGATATATTACATAAACAGCCGCAAGATACGGACAGCAAAGAACTGCACCTGCAAATGAAAGTCCGCTGATTATGAGCGGCAATTTTTTTGAATAATCGGCAGTTGCTATTAACACACCTGTGAGAGCAATGAGGTCAAGTCCCATTGTGTTATAGCTCAAAGCCATAATATCAAACGGTGTAAAGAGGAAGTACAGAACACAGCCAAACACTGTAAAATATCCGTATTTCTTAAGTCTTGAATAGATAATGCACACAACAACAGCGTGACAGATGACATAGAAAATTCTTGCCGCAAGAATTATTCCGACGGTTGACTGCGTAATTGTTGTGTAGAGCCACACAAACGGCAAAAGCAGGAACCCCGAAAGCTGAGTAAGATGCCACTCGTCCCCGAGTAATGAATCACCGAGAGTTAGTCGGTGGGGAATTGTAAGATAAAATGATTCGTCATTTCCGCCAAATCCGTAGTAACATTTCCAAAGTGAAAATCCTATTGCAAGCACCATAAGCAATGCAAAAATTATGTGCTGCCATTTGTCTTTGTCAGGTTTTGAACGTAAATCTTTGACCATTTTAACAACTGACCTGAAACCGTCGATAAGAATCTTTGCAACAAAATTCATAATGAACGATGCAGCAGCCGAAAGTACAAATACAATCGGAACTGTTACAAAATAGAACGGAAGTCTGTCCGGCATCAAAATAACCTTTTCGCAGAGCATCGGATATACAATGCTGTCAAAAATGAATGATATAAGATAAATTCCGAGAGCTAAATCCGAAACCTTCCAGAGTACAACTTTAGCAGTTTTTGGCATATTTTCGGTTTTGATTCTTTTAATCAAAAGGAACAGAAGTACCGACAAAACAAATGGTTCAAATCCGTACCAGTAAATATATGTGCCTGACTTGAAGGTTGTTCCGTAACTTCTGAAATAGTTAAATGTGCTGAACAAGAAGAGAGAGAATACAAAGAGAACGAACATTGTTCTTGTTTTCATTTTCAAACCGTATTCTCTTATGTAGCAACCTACAAAGTAGTAAGCTACAGGATAAAATCCCTGCCACCAGCTCGGAACAAGTTTTTGAAATTCATCGGATGATGTCGGATTAGTCCACCAATCAAGCGAGCCAAAATTGAAAATATTAAACAGTGACGGAATTATTGTCAAAAATACAACCGTAATCAAAAGCACTTGCTTTTGCCTTTTGCTTTTTAGTTTACCGTAAGCAAGGTTAAGAAACGGTGCAAGCAGGAACAAACCTATGTACATTTCAATGTACCACGAGTAGTTTGAACCGGTAAAGTCAAGCGTTCCGAGAATGAATGATTTCAAGCTAAGCGCATCCCCCTGCGCAATGTTTTTGTAAATCATACACGCAAGTGTTGAAATGACAAATACTACAAGTGTTTTTGCAATTCCTGAATAATACTTTTTACTCAGCTCTTTTTTGCTCATAAGGTATCCTGTCAGAATCATAAAGAGAGGAACACAAACAGAGAACAAAGTTCTCATTGCAACCGCAATGTACATTGTTGAGCCTTCAATCGGCTGACTGTAAAATCCGTTATGCAGAAAGAAATGAACCGACAAAACGGTAAATACTGCAATTATCCGCAGAATGTCCAGCGAGGAATCCCTCTTTTTCAATTTTTCGTAATCCATAATCCTTACCTTTCAAACTTGAAATTTGCAAATCATTGCATATACAACAATGATAGCACAATTTTGGCATTATTACAATAAAATGCAAACGAAAATATTGATTTTAAATAAAAAAAGTGTGTAACGGTGTAACAGAGATTTTATTATAAAAAAACAAGTGACAGCCGAAACTGCCACTTGAAAAAATTTTATACCGTTGTCTGTTCAGCTGTTTGTTTCCCGGGCTTTTTCAATGAATCGAGAAAAGCCTTTGCGGTATCCATACCGTCAACCATAAGCAGTATAAACAGTGGTGTCATATTAAACAGATATCTTGACCTTGTTTCCCATAACAGGAAGAATAAAAATGCCGAAAATACAATTCCTTTGAGTAACAGCATTTCGTCAACTTCGGGTCTGACAAGAGTTTTAAGTGCTGAAATACAAATCATCAGCAGAATGAACATCTGTAAGGCTGAGCTGTAATTTTGGAAGGCCTTGTTATACTTTCCGTTGATATGCAGAAAATCCATAAGAATATTATCATTTTTCGGTTTTTGGTTATGATACGAAATGTAATATGTACCGTCCTGCCATGTCCATACCGCTTTTTTTACCATATGATCATACAGACCGCCAATTTTATATTTCTTTACTCTTTCCTTGATAACCTTAACATTAGCGTCCTGCTTTTCTTGCTTTGAGTGGAACGAACGGGTGTAATAGTCATCGTGTTCATCGTATTTGCCAAGACCCTTAAGCCCCATCATAATCCAGTGAGTTACGGGGTACTCATACTCTTCATATTGCTGCTTTGTAATCGGATTGACAGCGTCAGCGGCGGTATTGTAAGCAAATCCAATCGCACCGAATCCTGCCGTAAACACAAGTATAAGACAAATTGCTCTTTTTAATCTGAATTTCAAGAAAAGCAGTACAACCCCAACCGCAAACAGAATAATAATACTGCCCTTTACTTTGTATCCGAGGAAAACCAACGCACCCGCAGCACAAAGCTTTGCATACATACTTTTTCTGCTGTCACCCTGAAATGCGGAAACAATGAGATATACCGCTCCGATAAGAAACGGCATCGACATCGAATCACTGTAATAGTAGGGCAGATATGTGAGATAGGGCAAAAACAATGCACAAAAAGCAAGTACAAATACAGCCTTTCTGTTGCCGAAAAGTCTTTTTGCTGTAAATGCTGTCAGTATTACGGAAATGTTAATTGCAAAAATATTTACAACAACAGGTGCAAATTCAACAAAATGACCGGATATAAGGTAACTTAATCTTCCGACAAGCGATACAATCAAAAGTAACGCCATATTATTCGGATATCTTATAAGGTATTGATAATTGCGTGCATAATCCTGTTCAATGAGGTCGAAATTGCCGTGACTTGAAAAATACATAGCATATCTTCTGATGTTATGCAGGTCGGCAACAGGTTCAAAATCGGTAAGCATAGCAAAAATAAATTCAGCAATCAGAAGAATGCCGCAACCGATAAAAATAATCCTCTTAGTGTTTATATCGGTCAATTCAAATTTTGCTTTTGTTTTAATTCTTTTGCACCTTTTATTGCTTTTATCGGCGGTGTAATAAAAATAGAATGCACATATACCGACTGTCAGGACTGCGAAAATCAAAAGAATGAACATTTTTGAAAACGAATCAAATCTTCTGTCAACTTTTCCGTCAAAGCCTATAACAATAATGTTGATAAAAAGAAAAATGAAACATACCGAAAACAATCCGCCGAAAATTCTCGTCAGGACTTTTGCAAATTTATTACTGTTCATCGTCATCAAGCACTTTTTCAACAATAAATCGTGGTCTGCGCTTTGTTTCCATATAAATCTTTCCGATGTATTCGCCTATAACACCAATTGCAAGGAGCTGAAGCCCTCCGATTGCCCAAATTGAACATAAAAGGCTTGACCAGCCGCTTACAGTCCAACCACAGAAAAAGCTGACAAGTGAGTAGATAATCATAATAAGGCTGATGCCGAACACGATTGCACCAAGCCATGTAATCATTCTGATAGGCTGAATACTGAGTGATGTAATGCCTTCCCAAGCAAGTGCGAGCATTTTTTTGAGCGGATACTTGCTTTCACCGGCAAGTCTTTCGGAACGCTCGTATGTAACAATGTCTGACTTAAAGCCAATCATCGGCACCATACCACGAAGGAAGATGTTTGTTTCCTTATACAATGAAAAGACATTGAGTGCTCTCTTGCTCATAAGTCTGAAATCAGCGTGGTTAAAAATAACCTTTGCACCCATATGGTTGAGAATTTTGTAAAATCCCTCGGCTGTAAATCTCTTGAAAAATGTGTCTGTTTCTCTCTTTGAACGAACACCGTAAACAACATCGCAGCCGTCTTCATACTTTGCAACCATTTCATCAAATGTGTTAATGTCGTCCTGCAAGTCGGCATCAATTGAAATAACCGCATCAGCCTTGTCTTTAAGAGTCATCAGACCGCAGAGAAGTGCGTTCTGATGACCTCTGTTTCTTGAAAGCTTAATGCCCTGAAAAATCGGATTTTCGCTGTGAAGTTCCGAAATGATTTCCCATGTCCTATCCTTTGAACCGTCATCAATAAATACAATACGGCTGTCAGCTGTAATTTTTCCCTCAGCCATCATTGTACCGTACTTGTTTAACAGCTTTTCTGCTGAATCCCTCAAAACTTCTTCTTCGTTATAGCAGGGAATTGCCAGATATAACTTAGTCATAAAATTATCCTCCCGAAAAATTGTCACTCAGGTGACTTGTCGCAAGACAGGCACAAAATCTGTCTTTTATCCAAGGGTAATTATAAAACCATATTATATAAAAGTCAACAAACTCACAGGCTTTGTTACAAAATATTGTTATTTTATCGAAATCCAAAGGTCAATGCACCGCATTTATGAACAAAATCACAGATTTTTGTAACAAATCGGTAAAAAGGCTTAAATGTTTTTGTAATAAAATCTTTTATTTTTTTAAAAATGCGAAAATCCACTTGTAAAGAAAAAATAATTGTATTATAATGTTAGAAGTTAATAACCTATGGAGGTAGATTATAATGTCACAGACACAGAAATCAATTGCAGTATTAACAAGCGGCGGCGATGCCCCCGGTATGAATGCAGCTGTCAGAGCTGTTGTTCGTGCAGGTATAAATAAAGGAATGAAAGTTTACGGTGTTTACCGTGGATATAATGGTTTGCTCAACGGCGATGTTGAGGAAATGAATCTCAGAAGTGTTTCTGATATTATCGGAAACGGCGGTACAATGCTTTACACAGCAAGAAGTGAAGAGTACGCAACTCCTCAGGGTATTCAGAGAGCTGCTGATTTTTGCAGAAGCATCGGTGTCAGCGGCGTAGTTGTAATCGGTGGTGACGGTTCATTCAGAGGCGCTCGTTGCCTTACAAATGCAGGCATTAACTGTATCGGTGTTCCCGGTACTATTGATAACGATATTGCTTGTTCAGAGTACACAGTTGGTTTTGACACTGCTATGAACACAGCTATTCAGATGGTTGACCGTATCCGTGATACAGCACAGTCACATGACCGTTGTTCTATCGTTGAGGTTATGGGCAGACGCTGCGGTGATATTGCCCTTCAGACAGGTATTGCAACAGGTGCAACAGCTATTCTCGTTCCTGAAGTTCAGTACAATATTGAAAGAGATGTAATTGCAAGAATCGTTAATACTCAGAAAACAGGTAAAAAACACTTTATCGTTGTTGTTGCCGAGGGTGTCGGCGGCGTAAGAGATCTTGCAAAGTATGTTGAACAGCGACTTGGCATTGAAGCAAGAGCCACAATCCTCGGTCATGTTCAGCGTGGCGGTTCTCCGACACTTCGTGACAGAGTTGTTGCAAGTGAGATGGGCTTTAGAGCTGTAGAACTTCTTGAGCAGAACATCGGTAACAGAGTTATTGCTATGCAGAGTGGCAAGATTGTTGACCTTGACATTAACGAAGCACTTGATATGCCTCGTGTATTTGATGAAGAGCTTTACAAGATTGCAATGACAATTTCTATCTGATTTAAATACATCAAATTATTTCAGGGCGGACATTGTTCGCCCTTTCATTTTTTAATTTTCTCGAAGGGAATAATTTACGATGCTTGAACAATCTCAAAAGCTGACCGACGGCTTAATTATCTATTCTGTGCTTGTTTCTGATTACGAAAAGCTGGATTTCAAAAATGACGCACTTGCAGGTGTCCGTGCCAATTACTTTAATTCAGGCTGCAAAGAGCAGAAAGAAATTACTGAAATTGAACTTCACGGTATGGAATACAAAATGTCCTGCTTTATGCAAAAGGATGAACCGCTTTCGTGGAAGGTGACAAGGGACAGCCTCCCTTATCAGTCCGTAAAAAGGGCAACAGGCGGGGTTTATTCTGTTATTACCTATAATAACAAGGGCATTGTATTTAAAAGACAGTTCTTTGACCGCAATCATTCGTGGCTGCGTACAGAATATTTTGATAAGAATATTGCCGATAAGCTGGTTACAAGAATCTATCCTCGCAAAGTCAGCGGTATTATAACACTTGTCACGGAAGATATTGACGATAACGGTTTGGTAGCAGTGAAAACTCTTTTTCCCTCCGAAAAACAGTCTAATGACGGTTCAAGAGTGTTGATTTATTCAAATGTCGGTATGTTATGGTATGACGCAAGCTTTTTGCCATCAGATATGCCGTTTACGGAGAAAAAATCATATGGCAACAGCGGGTTTGTATTCAACAATGACTTGTTCAAAAATAATTTCTCTACGGATAATTCGTATAATCTGAATGATTGTTCATATCTTTCTGATGATGACATTTTGGCAGATATTGATACAGAGAAAAATGACGGTAAAAAAGATTATTCTGCTTATGACATAATTGAACAGATCCTTGTTGAGGCACATAAGACTAATAAAGATTTGTTTGGTGAAATCATAAGCCACACATCGGAAGAAAATTTTGACCCCACAGATGTCGAGATTATCAATAACGAAGCAACTGCCAGCGATGCTGAATCTGTTGAAGATAATTCTGTCGATTCTGATGTTTCTGAGAATACAGCTGTTGATGACGAACCGGTTGAAACACAGGAAAGTTCGGAAGATACAAAAAATGAGTCCGATGATATTGAAAATGAGGTTGAAAACAACACTGCCGAAGAATCAACAGAAAGTTCGGAAGAGGTTTCTGCAGGCGAACAGGCAAAATTTCATATTGGTATGCATTTCAGAGATGATGAACTTGCCGATGATGGTAATGAAGAAGAAAATGCCGAAATTGTAAATGAAGACGAACCCCGTTGTGATGTTGTCATTCACACAAAGTCGGGAAAATATACTTACTACGGTAATCTTGATGAAAACAATTGCCGCACAGGCAGAGGCAGAACGGTATCGCCTGACGGACTTACATCTTATGAGGGTGATTATCGTGAAGATAAGCGAGATGGCTTTGGTGTCTGCTACTATAACAACGGCAGTATCAATTATGTAGGCAACTGGACCGATAATTCACGCAACGGCGGCGGTGTCGGTTACAGATTGAGTGACGGTACAATGCATGCGGGCAAGTGGAACAATAATACTCCTGATGGCTATGGTGCAAGATTCGATAAAGACGGCAATCTTATAGATGTGTGCAATTATGAAAACGGATTGCGTACAGGCAAGAGTGTTTCTTTTGACGAAAACGGCAACATAGTGGTTTCTGTCTATGAGAACGGAGAAAAGGTCTCCGAATTTCTTGTTGATACAGAGGTGTAGATATGAATATCACTGAAGAAAAGTTGCTTGAATATCTTTCAAAGGTACTTGTGTGTGTAGCTGTAATTGTTATCGGATATATAATTACCAGGTTGATTATAGGACTTCTCCGAAAAATCCTTAATAAATCACGAATGGACGCTACAGCTGAAGGCTTTGTATTGTCTGTTCTCAAGGTGATTTTCTATTTCATCGTTGCAGTAACTGCACTCGGGACAATCGGTGTGAATGTTGCGTCGCTTATTACGGCACTCGGTGCGGCAGCTCTTACGGCAGGTCTTGCATTACAGGATTTGCTGAAAAATGTTGTCAGCGGACTTGTAATTTTGATAAACAAACCGTTTGTGTCGGGTAATATTCTTGATTTTGAGGGAGTAAAAGGAACGGTTGAGGAAATCAATATCTTCTCAACAACCGTGCATACACTTGATAATAAGCTTGTGACAATTCCTAATTCAAGACTTACATCAAACAATGTTGTAAATTGCACAATGGTTGAGCAGAGAAGGGTTGACTGCACTTTCTCAATAAGCTATGATGACGATATTGACAAGGTGCGAGAGATAATTCTCAACCTTATATCAACTAATGAGATGATTTTAAAAGACCCCGAACCTACCGTAAGAGTCGGTGAGCATCTTGACAGCGGAGTGCAGATTAAAGTTTTTGCGTGGGCAAGCCCTGATGATTATTACGAGGTGTATTTCTTCCTACAGGAAAATGTAAAAAAAGAATTTGACAAAAACGGTATTACAATTCCGTATCCTCATATAGTAATTGCAAAAGAATAATTTCGAAATGATTTTAAATTTAATATTACGCAAAATATTGTGAATAATAATGGTACTGTTAATTCAGTACCATTTTATTTTTTATAAGGATTGATTAGTGTGAAAAAAATTTTAGGCTTAGTTGCCGTAGCCTTAATTTCAGCATCTCTTATCACAGGTTGCGGCAATGATAAAAACGACAGTATGGCTGACACAACAAGTCAGACTTCACAAACATCAAATACGCAGGAAGCTTCCAAA
>CAJMRT010000053.1 GCA_905215855.1 uncultured bacterium | reverse complement strand
AAATAATATAGAAAAGGACTTAAAATGCAAAATATTCTTAAAATTAAACGAACAAAAACGGCTTTGGCACTTAATCTTGCGATTATCGCTTGTGAGATTGCCGCAATAATTATCGTGTTTTTCAAAATAGGCTGCTATCCGCTTGTATATTACACTGAGGACAGCAACCTGTTTGCACTTGTTGCCTGTGCGGTTATGGCAGGCTTTCAGGTGCGATATCTCAAAAGCGGAAAAGAAATTCCGCTCTCGGTTCAGATGTTTAAATATATGGCGGCGGCTGTGCTTTCAGTAACATTTATCGTAGTTCTTGCCGTACTTTCCCCGATGCGAGGAGAGGGCATAAACGGTTGGTTCTATATGCTTTTTAATAAAGATTCCACATTCTTACATACACTTTGCCCGATTTTGACCATACTGTCATTTGTGCTTTTTGAAAAAGAACCTCACCTTGACGCAAAATCAGCTTTCACGGCTACAATCCCTACATTAATATATGCGATTGTGTTGATTACACTTAATATATTAGGTGTGGTTGACGGACCGTATCCGTTTTTGCGTGTTATGAATCAGCCCGTATATATGTCATTTGTATGGTTCATTGTAATAGTGGGCGGTGCGTTTTTTCTTGCACTTCTGCTTCAAAAACTTAATTCGATAGGAAGGAAAAGTAAATAACAGACAGATAATAGATGAAAATTTCAGATTGGAGTGATTTTTATGAAATACCATAAGTTAGTTGAAAATGCTAAAAAGCCAAACGGCTTTTGGGGCAAAATGATGATTAAGGCTATGAATAAAGGACATTCAAGCCTTACCTCATGGGGACTTGAACATATGAATATCGAACGCACCGCAACTGTACTTGACATAGGCTGCGGCGGCGGAAAAACCGTTGACCGACTTTGTTCAAAGGTTGCCAACGGCAAGGTTTACGGAATTGATTATTCCGAGCTTTCGGTAAAATCCTCCGAAAAACTTAATTCAAAAAATATACTCTGCAACAAAGCGAAAATTCTTCAGGCGTCTGTATCGGATATGCCTTTTGAGGACAATACTTTTGATAATATTACGGCAGTTGAAACCTACTACTTCTGGCCTGATAAGGAAAATGATGTAAAAGAAGTTTTCCGTGTTCTCAAACAGGGCGGAACGGTTATGCTGCTTTTTGAAATGCTCAGAACAGACGATGATCCGTTCAAGTGGGAAAAGGTTGAAAATATGCTGAATATCAAGTCGGTCACTCCGCATGAAATCAGAGCCGTACTTGAATCGGCAGGCTTTGAAAACATAAACACATACACTAAAGAAGGTACAACATGGCTTTGTGCCACAGCACAAAAACCGAAGGATGATGAAAACTAATGAAGGCTTTGATTACAGGCGCAAGCTCGGGCATAGGAAAAGAAATCGCCAGATATCTTGCAGAACTCGGTTATGACCTTATTCTTGTATCACGCTCAACCGATAAGCTTAACAAGCTGAAAGAGGAACTTTCAAATGTGAATGTCAGGGTAATTACGCTTGATTTTTCACGAGAAAGTGACAGCATGGATTTGTATGAGCATATTAAGAATGAAAATGAACAGATTGATTTTCTTGTCAACAATGCCGGATTCGGTGCATACGGAAAATTTTTGGATGTTCCGCTTGAAAGAGAGCTTGAACTCATTCACACCAATGTTTCAACGGTTCACATTCTCACAAAGCTTTTTATTAAAGATATGGCGGAGAGAAACAGCGGATATATTCTCAATGTAGGTTCTGCCGCAGGATTTCTTGCAGGACCGACATTTGCAAGCTACTATGCATCAAAGAATTATGTTGTCCGTCTTACTCAGGCAATTCATGAGGAAATGCGTAGGGATAATAAAAATGTCAAGGTTTCCGTACTTTGCCCGGGTCCCGTAAAAACCAACTTCAATAATGTTGCGGATGTAAAATTTTGCATAAGAGGACTTGACCCGAAGTTTGTTGCAAGGTATGCCGTTGACATGACCATGAAGGGCAAAATGATTATCACACCCGGCTTTGAAATGAAAGCGGTGTCGTTTTTCAGACATTTTGCATCCGAAAAACTTCTCACAAGAATTTCTTATAATGTGCAGATGAAGAAAAACGGTATAAAATAATTATCATATAGAAATAGGGGAGGTGACACATTGAGGATAAAATTCGTTGACAAGGCGATAAAACTTTACAAAAGAATAACAGGCAGATTTGAACCGATAACAAGCAAATGCATTCACGATAATATTTTTGCAATTGCCGGACAGTCGGCATTCTTCATCATATTATCGGTTGTGCCGCTCTCAATGTTCTTTGTGTCACTTTTGCAGAACCTGCACATTCCGATTGATTTTGTTTATCACGGACTTAGCAGTGTGTTTTCGTCAAAAATTGCCGATGACTTAACATACTTTCTGACCTCTGCCTATGAAAGTGCTGTGGGAATTTCTCTTGTAACGCTTGTAGTCACTCTGTGGTCGGCGGCACAGGGAATCCATGCAATCACAAACGGTCTTAACAGAATTTATGACGCTTACGAAAACAGAAACTGGTTCTTTTTAAGAATAAGGGCAATGTTCTACACAATTGCATTGTTTGTAATTTTGCTTGCGTCACTTGTACTTATTGTCCTCGGTTCAACAATTAACGATTTTCTTTCACCGCACCTGAAATCGTTGCCTGACATAATCGGAATAATCTATCATCTCAGATATATACTTATCTTTATGTTTCTCACGGTATTGTTTGCGCTGATTTACAGGAACTTTCCGAACATCTCACGCAGCGAGCATAAGGAATACGGCTTTAAGTCGCAGCTGCCGGGTGCGTTTCTCTGCACGGTTTCGTGGTATGTGCTTTCGTTCGGCATTTCGGTTTATGTGTCGGATTTCAACGGATTTTCCGTGTATGGAGGACTTACCAGAATCGCAGTTATTATGATTTGGTTCTACTTTCTTATGGTTTGTCTTATGATTTGTGCCGAAATCAATTATGTCTATCATGACAGGATAAAGGTATTCACAGTCGCAAAATTTAAAAGAAAGGTAAAAACCAAAGGTTCAGAGCTTAATCAAATAAGAAAAGAAAGAAAAAATAATAAGTCAAATAAAAGTAAATAAATCAAAATAAAACACTTCCGTTCGGTGATACTACCAATGGAGGTGTTTTTTGTGAAAAGAAAATTTTCTAAAAAGGTGATTTCAATATTGCTCGTATTTGCAATGCTCATCGGCGGAGCGTGTCTTTCATGCACGAATGCAGCGGCATTTGACCTCGGTTATATCAGCGAGGATGGAATGAAGCTCGGCTACAGTATAATCAAGGGCTATTCCAAAATGTCGATGAAAAAATGTCAGTACAAGGATGGGAAAATTGCCGTTTACTGCGGACTTGATGTGACGGATCTATATGTTATGGGTTCGCTCGGTTGGTTCTATATGACAAACGGCGTTGATCTCGACCGTGCAATGACGGATAACGATTATGCTATGGAGCTGATTGCAAAGCTTGACTCACACCTTCAAGGTGCAGGCATAACAAATGACAGGGCAAAAGAAAAGAAAGCCGAGATTTTAAAGGATGCAAAGTATGTTTATCAATGCTTTGACACGGTGGGACTTTACATTGTTGATGTTGACAAAAACAGAGCCGACGAGCTTATGAACGACAGCGAAATTGATTTTGTGCTTGACGGCGGTTGCGTTCCCAAAAATATGAAAGACCTCAACATTGACGGCAAAACAGATGAGAAAGACGCTGAGCTTATTCAGAAGTATCTTATCAAAGACCTGACCTTTGACGATTATGACGAAAATCAGTATGCTCTTTTTGTTTGCGATATCAACGGTGACAAAACCCCCGATATCCGTGATGCGACAGAAATCCTAAAAAAGTGACAATTGTCATAATTTGTGCAAAGTGAATATGATTTTAACTGCGACAGCTGTAATTTTAGCTGTCGCTTTTGATTTGTGACTGCAATGTGAAACTTTTAATAATTATTTGTAATTTCTCTTGACATTCAAAATGAAGGTGCTATAATTACTGATACAAATTGTTTTGTATCGAACTATTCTATATAGAACAATATCTCATAAGTGTGATTTCGGAGGTGAAATAATGTGTGATGACAAAAGCGTAAAAAGCTGTAAGTGCAACAAACGCTTTAATGATTCAATCGGTCACGAAATCAAGGTGCTTAATCAGGTTTTGCAGAGAAAGTTAATCTATTCCGCCAAGGATAAGGGAGTGGATAAGCTGACCCTTATGCACGGCTGGATTATTGCATATCTCTATGATCACCGTGACGAAGATGTTTATCAAAAAGATATTGAAAACGCATTTTCAATTGCCCGCTCAACCGTTACAAGTATTCTTAAGCTTATGGAAAAGAAAAATTACATAACGAGGGAGAGCGTTGAAAGTGACGCAAGACTCAAAAAACTTGTCTTGACCGAAACAGGTATTGAACTTCATTACAAAATCGAAAATATGATAACCAAAAACGAAACTTTGCTTGACAGTCTGCTGACAAAAGAAGAGAAGAAACAATTTCTTTTTCTTGTAAATAAAATTCTCAGCGGACTTGAAAATGCAAATTAAAACGGAAGGAGATAAGTATGATAAAAACTTTGGCAAAAAATATCAAAGGTTTCGTCAAAGAATCCGTTCTGACTCCGTTCTTTATGATACTCGAAGTAGTTGTTGAAACAATTATTCCGTTTCTTATGTCATCAATGATTGATGACGGTATCAACAAGGGCGATATGCAGCACATACTCATAACGGGCGGTTATATGGGCGCACTTGCACTCACGGGCTTGTTTGCAGGTATGATGGGCGGTATCTACGGTGCAAAAGCTTCGGCAGGCTTTGCAAGAAACCTCAGACGCTCAATGTTTGCAAATATCCAGTCATTCTCGTTTGCCAACATTGACCGTTACTCAACCGCAGGACTTGTTACCCGTATGACAACGGATGTAACAAACCTTCAAAATGCATATCAGATGCTTTTAAGAATGTGTTTCAGAGCGCCTGTATCGCTCATCTGTGCAATGGCAATGACATTTATCATCAATGCAAGGCTTGCCTGCATTTATCTCATTGCAACAATTTTGCTTTCAATTGTTCTTGTCTTTATTATGAAGGCAACATACAAGTATTTCAGTCAGGTTTTTGAAAAGTACGATGAACTCAACGCAAGCGTTCAGGAAAATGTAACTTCAATCAGAGTTGTAAAGGCTTTTGTTCGTGAAAAACATGAGGTCGGCAAGTTCCGCAAGGCAGCCGACAATGTTTACAGACTCTTTGTTAAGGCTGAAAATGCAATGGTAAAAGTATCACCGATTATGATGGTTACTTCATATGCATCAATCATTCTTGTAAGCTGGTTTGGTGCAAATATGATTGTGAGCAATGAGCTTACAACAGGTGAACTTACAAGTATGCTCACATATTGTATGAACATTCTTATGAATCTCCTTATGGTGGCAATGGTGTTTGTAATGCTCACAATGAGCCTTGCAAGCGGTAAGCGTGTTGCAGGTGTGCTTAATGAAAAATCAACGCTTGCAAATCCCGAAAACCCTGTTTACGAGGTTAAGGACGGAAGCATTGAGTTTGACAATGTTTCTTTCTCATACAACACAAAAGCCGAAAAACCGATTCTCAACGATATCAACCTAAAAATCAAATCAGGCGAAACAATCGGTATTATCGGCGGTACGGGTTCTTCAAAAACAAGCCTTGTAAACCTTATTGCAAGACTTTATGATGTAACCGAAGGTTCTGTTAAGGTCGGTGGAAAAGATGTTCGTGACTATGATATCGAAACTCTGCGTGACAAGGTTTCGGTTGTGCTCCAGTCGAATGTTCTTTTCAGCGGTACAATCCTTGACAACCTCAGATGGGGCAACGAAAATGCTACAGAGGAAGAATGCGTCAATGCCTGCAAGCTTGCCTGTGCAGATGCGTTCATCGAAAGCTTCCCCGATAAGTACAACACAAAAATCGAACAGGGCGGCACTAATGTTTCGGGCGGTCAGAAACAGCGTCTTTGCATTGCAAGAGCTTTGCTGAAAAATCCGAAAATTCTTATTCTTGATGATTCGACAAGTGCAGTTGATACCGCAACAGACGCAAGTATCCGCAAGGCATTCAGCGAGAATATCCCCGATACTACAAAGCTGATTATTTCACAGCGTGTATCAAGCGTTTCACACGCAGATAAAATTATTGTAATGGATGACGGTGAGATAAGCGCAGTGGGTACTCACGAAGAGCTTATCAAAAACAGTCCGATTTACAATGAAATTTATGTTGCCCAGACAAGCGGCAACGGTGATTTTGATGCGAAAGGAGAGCTGTAATTATGCCGGGACCAATGGGAAGAAGAAACCGAGGACCTGCACAAAAGGTTGAAAATTCAGGTCAGGTTCTTAAAAGACTATTCGGTATTATCTTCAAAAAATATAAATTTCAGATGATTATTGTTTTCGTCTGCATCCTCATCAGCGTACTTGCAAATGTTCAGGGTTCATTGTTTATTCAGAATCTTATTGACGATTACATCACTCCGATGATTCAGAGCGGCAGCCGTGACTTCGGACCGATGCTCGGAGCAATTTTAAGAGTTGCAATTTTCTATGCAATCGGTGCGGCGTCGGCGTTTATCTACGCAAAAATTATGGTTTATGTAACACAGGGTACAATGCGTGATTTGCGTTGTCAGATATTTGAACATATGGAAAGCCTTCCGATAAAATACTTTGACACACACCCTCACGGCGATATCATGAGTGTTTACACAAACGATATTGACACTCTCCGTCAGATGATCAGCCAGAGTATTCCTCAGCTTTTCAACAGCGGAATTACAATCATTGCCGTTCTTGTCAGTATGTTTACACTCAGTATTCCTCTTACAATTCTTACACTTGTAATGGTTGGCGTAATGCTTTTTGTAACAAAACAGCTTGCGTCACGAAGCGGAAGGTTTTTTGCAAAACAGCAGGCAGACCTCGGTGCGACTAACGGTTACATTGAGGAAATGATGAACGGTCAGAAGGTTGTAAAAGTATTTAACCATGAAAAAAAGAGCATTGAAGAATTCAATGAGCTTAATGACAGGCTTTTCAACAGTTCATACAACGCAAACAAGTTTGCAAATATCCTTATGCCGATTAACGCACAAATCGGTAACATCAGCTATGTGCTTTGTGCAATCGTAGGTTGTATCTTTGCTCTCAACAACTTCCTCGGATTTACAATCGGTAAACTCGTAAGCTTTCTCACATTTAACAAGAGCTTTACCCAGCCTATCAATCAGGTCAGCCAGCAGTTTAACTCAATTGTTATGGCGCTTGCAGGTGCGGACCGTATATTCAAACTTCTTGACGAAGAGCCTGAGGTTGATGACGGATATGTAACACTTGTCAATGTCCGCAAAGAGGGCGAAAAGCTTGTTGAAACAGAGGAAAAAACAGGTATGTGGGCATGGAAGCATACCCACAGTGAAACAGGCAAAACAGAGTACCGTGAACTCAAGGGTGCGCTTGTTATGGATGATGTTGACTTCGGTTATACAGATGATAAAATCGTTCTTCACAATATTGATTTGTACGCAGAACCCGGTCAGAAGATTGCGTTTGTCGGTTCAACAGGTGCAGGCAAAACAACAATCACAAACCTTATTAACCGATTCTATGATATTCAGGACGGTAAAATCCGTTATGACGGAATCAATATCAACAAAATCAAAAAAGGCGACCTTCGCCGTTCACTCGGTATAGTTTTACAGGATACACACCTGTTCACGGATACCGTAATGGAAAATATCCGTTATGGCAGACTTGACGCAACAGACGAAGAGGTTATCGCAGCGGCAAAGCTTGCCAACGCAGACAGCTTTATCAGAAAACTTCCTGACGGCTACAACACCCTGCTCAAGGGTGACGGCGGCAATCTCAGTCAGGGACAGCGCCAGATGCTTGCGATTGCAAGAGCCGCTGTTGCAGATCCGCCAGCACTTATCCTTGATGAGGCTACAAGTTCAATTGATACCCGTACCGAAAAGATGGTTCAGGACAGCATGGATAAGCTTATGCACGGCAGAACAACCTTTGTTATTGCCCACAGAATTTCAACAATCAAGAATTCAGACTGTATTATGGTTCTTGAAAAGGGCAGAATAATTGAGCGTGGTTCACACGAACGGCTTCTTGAACAAAAGGGCAGATACTATCAGCTTTATACAGGCAAAACCGCATAATGATAATCGAAAGGGGAGAGTCGCAAAGGCTCTCCTTTTTCTGTTCTTGAAATATTGCCTTGTTTATTGTACAATAAGACTCGGAATTGTGAGGTGTTAAAAATTAAAATTAATTCAAAATTAATATTAAAGCTTACTGCATTGTTTGCGGTAATCTGTCTTGCACTTTGTTCGTGTTCAATCAATATCAATGTGAACGGTTCCGATTCGGAAAGCAAAACAACTGTTTCAGAAATCGGAACATTATCGGTTCATTACCTTGATGTCGGACAGGGCGACAGCATATTCATTGAACTGCCGAATAAAAAGTGTATGCTGATTGATGCCGGCGAAAATATGTACGGCAAAAGTATTACCGAATATATCAATAATCTCGGATACACAAATATTGATTATCTCGTTGCAACTCACCCTCATGCCGACCATATCGGTTCAATGGCTTATGTTGTAAAGCATAATAGTATCGGCGAAATCTATATGCCTAAGGTCACAACCACAACCAAGACCTATGAGAATCTGCTCACGGCAATAGCTGACAAGGGACTCAAAGTCAAGTCAGCCAAAGCGGGTATGAATATTATTGATGACAACGATCTCAGCATAAATATTCTTGCTCCCGTAACGATTGATGAGGATAATCTGAACAATTGTTCTGTAATTCTTAAAATCACTTATAAAAACGACAGCTTTCTGTTCCTCGGAGATGCCGAAAAGAAAGAGCTTGAAACTGTTACGGCAGATATGAGTGCAGAAGTTCTTAAAGTAGGTCATCACGGTAGCAGGACCTCAACAACAAAAGCGTTGCTTGAAAAGGTGAATCCTAAATATGCGGTTATTTCACTCGGAAAGGACAACAGCTACGGACATCCGCACAAAAGCACATTAAAGTTGCTTGATAAATTCGGAGTTAAAACATACAGAACCGATGAAAACGGAACAATTGTCGTTTCAACCGAGGGTTCCGGTGTGACAATCAAAACGGGACAAACTTCAATGAAAAGGGATGAATAAGCTTGAAAAAATTTATTGTTGACAGAATAGAAGGCGACAAGGCTGTTCTTGAGTGTGAAAACGGCGATATGGTGAATCTTGAACTTAAAGCCCTGCCGAAAAATATCAAAGAAGGCGATGTAATCAACTTTCAGGAAAACAGTTATTTTCTGAACAGTGATGAAACAAAAGCCAGAAAAGAAAAAATTAAAAATCTGATGAATTCGCTTTTTGAAGATTAAAAATCATGCAAAAACAAAAATGCTCTGTACCAAATCAAACGGTACAGAGCATTTTTATTTTTAATTGTGTAATTAAATTTAGTGAGCATTGTTGTCTTCTGCAAGAGCTTTTTTGAAAAGTTGTCTGAAAATAAATCTTACAATCGGACCTGCAAAAAATAACTGCCAGCAAAGAGCCATAGGGAAGTTAAGAGCAGTTGTTTCAAGCCATACTGCAACAAATTCAACACCGGGGTTTTTGAAAATGATTGTAGCCGCAAGGCTCATAAGAGGACACATAAAGATAACCGAAATTGCGGAAATTGCAAGAACAAGGAAGAAAGGATTATCCTTTGCAGGGTTTACAATTTTAAAAGCAAGCTTTTTGGCAATGTGACCGATAATGAAAAAGTCAAGAATAAATGCAATCGGACCCATAAAAGAAAGTTCTTTGAAGGCAGAAAGAAAAACTTCATTTTTCATTCCGCCGATGTTTGCTGATGTGTGATAAAGAAGTAGTAGAAGTGTAAAAAATTTTGCCGTTCCT
>CAJMRT010000052.1 GCA_905215855.1 uncultured bacterium | reverse complement strand
AATATATCACTGACTATATCCGTAATTCCTGATGCTTTTTAGTGTACATCTCACTGTAATTCTTTGAGCTTTCCTCAAAGTCATTACGGGTTTCTTTACATTATCTCGTTGTTCAATTTTCAAGGTCCTACGCACTTTCAAGGCTTGTTTGCTTTCTTCGTTTGAAGTCACTCACCTCAGCAGCGCATGAGCTATTATACTACGTTGTTTTGATTTTGTCAAGCACTTTTTAAAAGTTTTTTAAAAAGTTTTTTCAGCTTTTAAAATCAAAACCGAGCAACACTTTTGATTACTTCCTGAATGTTGACTCTCCACTTCCGTGCGTTCTACACTCTTTCACCGTCTGTGTTTTCTCTTGTCTGCCTCGCCCCTCAGCGCAACAGTTGATATTATATCAGCACTTCTCTCTTTTGTAAACCCCTTTTTGACAATTTTTTTATCTTTTTTACATTATCGGCAAATTTTCCATATTATTCCTTCTTCTATCTGATTTTTAATGCCTTTTCACTATTATTCTGCCTTTTACACGCTGAATCCCTCTTCATATACATATATATGTAAAAAGAAATTTGTTCTTATCCTTTAAATGTAATTTCACACCCAATTATATTGTGCATTTATATAATTTGAATAAGACTTATTTGTTCGTTTTGTACAAATTTCGTAAAATTTGTTTTTACAGACTGGACTTTTCGCAAAAATGTGTTATTATAGTATATGTAAAGCGATATAGTTTTGACATTTAGCTACTTAATGTTGCTGCTGTACAACTTTACAAATTGCAAATACCGGGAGGTTTAGTTATGAGTTTTGATAAAATTATTGCCATCACAAGACAGTATGGTTCCGGCGGACACGATATTGGTAAAGCTCTTGCCGAGAGGCTTGGCATATCGTTTTATGATAAGGAGCTCATTTCTATTGCCGCTAAAGAGAGCGGTGTTTCTCCTGAGGTGTTTAAGCACGCTGACGAAAGAGCTACCAACAGTCTTTTGTATTCATTGTCTGTGGGACTGTACAATTACGGTAACAACTTTTCTTCAGTCGGTGACCTGCCGGTTAATGACCGTCTTTACATTTTACAGCACAAGATTATCAAGCAGCTTGCAGAAAAGGAAAATTTCGTTGTTGTCGGTAGATGCGCCGACTATGTTCTTAAGGATAATCCGAAACTTGTGAAGGTATATATTTATGCTGATCTTGATAAGAGAATTAAAAGAGCTGTTGACAGACAGGACATTGACCCTGCCAGAGCAAAACAGGCAGTTTTGAAGGCAGACAAGAACAGAGCAAATTACTATAGTTTTTATTCAGGAAAGAAATGGGGTCTTCCGGACAACTATGATTTGTGCCTTAACAGCACAAACCTGACAGTTGATCAGGCCGTTGACATTATTATCAGTTACATTAACATTTGTAACTCAAACAAAAAATAATACTCATATTCGATCATTTCCTGAATATACTATATTGTTTTATTAAGGAGGTGTACTATATGAAATTTGTCATTATGGATCTTGATGATTTTATCTTTGGTAACGAAGAATGGCACGAGAGCGAAAGATAATCACTTTTAATTTAGGAATTTTAATTTAATAATCGTGATTCTTATCATTGACATAAAATCAAAATAAGAGGCGGATACTCAATCAAAAGTATCCGCCTTTTTTGATGCCCCTTAAAACGAAACGAGGGCGTGCAGTAATATTGTATGCAGAAAAATCGCATTTATTCATTATTATTGATAAATGAAAGCGGGTCGGCATATTTACCGTCAATCTTCACTTCAATGTGGATATGATTTTCGTCCCCTGCCTCAAACGGAACTACACCGATAGTGCCGACTTTATTGCCAACATCAACAGAATCGCCCTTATTCACATCAACCGAGCCGAGTCCGCAATATCGGCAGACAACATTATCGGTTGAAATCTCAACAATTTTGCCGAGCATTTTGTCGTCACACACATTAGTTACCACTCCGCCTGTCATCGCGGTAACATCATCACCGAGTTTACCACCGAAATCAACGCCTGTGTGCGGTTTCCATACATTCAAAGTTTTGAAATAAACGCTCTTTTCACTGTATTCACGGACAACATTGTTTGAATTGAGCGGATAGTTCAGACTTAAATCAGTTGAAAGCATTGTTTCGAGAGCGGTTTTTGTACTCTCTGTCGGATTAGTTGCAGGCTCTTCGGTTGCAGCTATTGTCGGTACTTCGACATCAAGCTTAACTTCGGGGATAGTCTGAGTTATGCCAGTAACATTTTCATTGACTTTTACCTCATTGCTTTGAGTGGCTGTCGGAGCTTTTGTACTTGGCACTGATAATGTATTGTAGGTTGAGTACACCGCCATACAAACGGCAATAAGGCAAATTGAACAAGCTGTGTAAAAACCGATTTTTTCACGGCGACTGCGTTTTTTCTTTCTGTTTCTATTGTAATAATCGCTCATAAAAAAGCACCTCCGTTTCTATTATTGACGGAGGTGCTAAATTTATACAATTGCATATACAAAATCCCTCCCGAAAATCGAGAGGGATAAATTTGTTTAATAAGTATCAATTAAACTTTCTGGCAAACAGCGTTGATTGACTCCGGAATTTCGCTTTCGTCAGCTGAAATGAGGAGAACAATGTTAGTTGATGCAGTTTCAGCAAGATCCTGAAGCTTCTTTGTGAAGGTTTCAAGACCTGCAAGAGCCTCCGGACAAATCTTGAATGTTGAGTCAACGAGAATGTCAGTAACATCATAGTTGCCTGCGCAGATACCGCTGATAAAACCGAAAAGCATATCGTAACCGCTGATAAGATACTGCTCTGTATCAATAAGTCTTGCCTTGTGTGTAACATCATATGTAAGCTTTGAGCCCTTTTCAATTACAACAACATTGCCTGTTGAAGCAGCAACAGCCTCGTTAGCAAGAGAGATGAGCTTTTTAGTTTTGCCTGTTCCTTTTTTACCGATAAGTAAAGTAACCATAATTAGTTCCTCCGTTGTTATACTTTATTAAGAAATTATCCGAGTCTTGCCTCAAGAGCAGCCTTCTGATCCTCATAACCCGGCTTACCGAGAAGAGCAAACATATTCTTCTTGTAGCTTTCAACACCCGGCTGGTTAAACGGATTAACACCGAGCATATAACCTGAAATAGCACAAGCCTTCTCAAAGAAATAGATGAGATAGCCGAGCTCTGATTCGTTCATTTCGGGAACATTGAGAACAATGTTCGGTACGCCGCCGTCATTGTGGGCGAGAACTGTACCCTCAAAAGCCTTCTGATTTACGAATCCCATTGTCTTGCCCGAAAGGAAGTTAAGACCGTCAACATTTGTCGGGTCTGTACCGAGAGTAACTTCTTTTTTACATTTATCAAAGAGAACAACAGTTTCAAACATTGTGCGTCTGCCGTCCTGAATGTACTGACCAAGTGAATGAAGGTCTGTTGAGAAAATAACGCTTGCGGGGAAAATACCCTTGTTATCCTTGCCTTCACTCTCTGCAAAGAGCTGCTTGAACCACTCTGACATCATTGTGTAAGCCGGCTCATAAGAAACCATAACTTCCATAGTTTTGCCCTTGCGGTAAAGCATATTTCTGATTGCAGCGTATTTGTAACAATCGTTTGTCTTTAAATCATCGTTGTCAAATTCTTTCTGAGCTGTTGCGGCACCCTGCATAAGAGCGTCAATATCAGCCCCCGAAACTGCGATAGGAAGAAGACCTACTGCTGTGAGAACCGAGAAACGGCCGCCTACATCGTCCGGAACAACAAATGTTTCGTAACCTTCTTCGTCTGCAAGAGCCTTGAGTGTACCCTTAGCCTTGTCAGTTGTGCAGTAAATACGCTCTCTTGCGCCCTCTTTACCGTACTTCTTCTCAAGCATTTCACGGAACACACGGAAAGCGATGGCAGGCTCAGTTGTTGTACCTGACTTGGAAATCATATTTACGGAAACATCCTTGCCCTCGCAAAGCTCCATGATTTCTGCAAGTGCAGATGAGCTGATTGAGTTACCTGTGAAGAAAATCTGCGGTGTGTCCTTGCAGGTAAGGTTGTAGTTCTGTGATGAAAGAAATTCAATAGCCGCTCTTGCGCCGAGGTAAGAACCGCCGATACCGATTACAATGAATACATCAGTATCTTTCTTGATTTTCTCTGCACACTTCTTGATGCGTGCGAACTCTTCCTTGTCATAATCTGTAGGAAGATTGAGCCAACCCAAAAAGTCGTTGCCGAGGCCGCTGCCGTCATGCAACACCTTGTGAGCTGCTTTAACTTCGGCAGCAACACCGTCATATTCGTGTTCGCCGATAAAATCACTTAAATACTTGTCATTTAACTTTGTTGCCATTTATAAATTCCTCCAAAATTCCTATAGCGAAAATAGAATCGCAATAAGTATCTTTGTTGTTTTATTATACTATAATATGAGCGTTTTTGCAAGGTCAATTTGTGAATTTTTAAAATAAACCCGCATTGTTTTTTGCACTGCTTTTAATAACAATGCACAAACGCTTGATTTTCCGATAAAATCAAAGGGAAATCAGCGAGGCGAACACATATTCAAGCAATGCACCGAAGCTTGTTTTTTGAACAAAATCGCCTGCACAAATATCAAAGCTCTGCACCTTTTTTGAATTTACAAGATATGTAAGCGTACCTATCTTTCTATTCTTTTCAACGGGAGCGTCAATCTTGTCGGGCAGGTCAATTTCGGTTGTGATTTTAGCACCGTTTCCTTTGTCAACCACTATTTTTGAAGAAACCTTACATTCAAGCTTTACGCTGTCAGCCATACCACCGTTCACTTCAATGCTTTTTGGCATATCTTCGGGAAACGTTAATTCTTTTACAGAAATATTCGCAAAACCGTAATCAAGAAGTGCCGCCGCATCGGCAAATCGTTCCTTGCCTGTTTTGCAACCGAGAACAACACTTATCAGCGAAACATCGCCCCTTGTTGCGGTTGCAGACATACAGCAACCCGCATCGTTGGTCGTGCCTGTTTTCAGACCCGTAATTCCGTTATAGGTTTTCAACAGCTTGTTTGTGTTGACAATCTGAGTTTTTCCGCCACGAAGATTGTCGAGCCAAATTGATGTGTAGTCAAAAATTTTCTCGTGTTTTGTAAGCTCTCTCGACATAATTGCAACATCATAAGCAGAGGTTATATGCCCCTCCTCGTCAAGTCCGTTGCAGTTTTTGAAAACTGTATCGTTCATTCCGAGTTCTTTGGCACGGCTGTTCATTTTTTCAACAAAAGCGTCCTCGCTTCCGCTGATATGCTCCGCAAGCGCAACCGCCGCATCATTGGCAGATACCACAACCGTTGCCTTTATCATATCATCCGCACTCATGGTTTCGCCTTTTTCAAGCCAGATATCACTTCCGCCCATTCCTGCGGCGTGTTCGGATACCGTAATTTCATCGTCAAGACTTAATTTTCCACTGTCGATAGCCTCAAAAACAAGCAACAGCGTCATAACCTTTGTTACAGACGCACACGGTCTTTGCTCATGCGGATTTTTCTCAAAAAGAACTTTGCCTGTTGACGATTCCATTAGCACAGCAGACGGAGCGGATATGCTGTCTGCACTGAGAGCATTCACCTTTAATCCGACAAGCGGCGATATTAAAAGCACAGCACACAATGTTATTGAAACAAATGCCTTTCTTAACATAAAAAACACCTCGTTCATTAGTATGAACAAGGTGTCTAATGTATGTAATAATCAGTTAAGATGTTTTCCGCAGTTAGGGCAAACATCTGTGTTGCCTGTAATTCTTGTACCGCAAGTTGTGCAGAATCTTACGCTTTCAGCTTCAGGTTGAGGCTGATAATTGTTCTGAACAACAGGCTGTTCAGGCTGTGGCTGATAGTTGTTCTGTGGCATAGGCTGTTCCGGCTGAATCGGCTGTACAGGCTGTGCATACGGACTTGTGTAATTCTGATTCTGTGCATTTGGATTTTTAAACTGGTTAAAATCAATATTGTTTGTAAAAGGATTGTCATTCTTGCCATTAAGTTTATTGTTGATTTGAATAACATTCTTAACGAGCAGAACGAAAAGCATCATAAATTCGTAGGCAAGTCTTACAAGGATAGGACCTAAAACGAGGATAAGCAAACCTGTAAGAAATGTCAAGCCAAAGTTATATCCGCCTGAGAACCAAGTAAAAATGCCTGTGAGCATAACATTGATTGTTGAGAAGATGTAGAGAACCTTGAGAACCTTTTCAAGAAGAAGTCCTTTAAAGTTGCAGATGTCATGAACAACCTGAAAGAATTTAGGAAGTCCGGCTCTCCTCTTTTCTGGAACAACCAAAACTACCAAGAGAATTGTCAAGATGATTGAAATGATTACAGCCGCTAAGCCAAGTCCAAAAGATGTTCCGGCTACGGATGAACCAAAGTTGTTTGATGAAAAATACATAAAAATACCTCCGTTTATTTTTGACACTATTATACAATTTCTGCACAAATAAGTCAATAAAAACAGAGGTATTTAATACATTTTTATTTAATATTGTTCAATAAGACAAACAGCATGAGCTGAAATGCCCTCAAGTCTGCCTGTAAATCCGAGCTTTTCCTCGGTAGTAGCCTTTACGCTGACGAGCGAAACATCAATTCCGCAGGCATTGGCGATATTCTTTCTCATTTCGTCAATATGCGGTTTCAGCTTTGGCTGTTGAGCAATAACGGTTGAGTCGATATTGACAATTCTGTAGTTATAATCGGCAAGCACACGGCACACCTCTTTCAAAAGAAGAATACTGTCTGCGCCCTTATACTTTTCATCTGTATCGGGAAACAGCTTTCCGATATCACCGAGAGCCGCCGCACCGAGAAGCGCGTCCATAATTGCGTGAACAAGCACATCGGCATCCGAATGACCGAGAAGTCCGAGTTCAAAGGGAATCTCTGTACCGCCGATTATCAGCTTTCTGTTCTCGGCAAATTTATGCACATCATATCCGTGACCGATTCTCATATAAATCTCCTTTGCACAATCAACCCTGTTGTCTTGACTTGAGAATACTCTCGGCAATCACAATGTCAATCGGGGTTGTCAGTTTAATATTTTCCTCATTGCCCTTTACAACAAGAACTTCGCCGCCCATATTTTCAATCAGCGAACAATCGTCCGTAAAGTTGATGAGATTATCGCCGGCATTTTCAAGAGCAAAGCGGTACAAATCACGCTCAAAAACCTGCGGAGTCTGAACGGCACGGAGCTGTGAACGGATAGGAGTGCTTTCTATAATATTGAAACCGTCAACAACCTTGATTGTATCTTTTACGGAAGTTCCGAGAGTTGCCGCACCCGTATCAAAAGCCGCCTCAACAACACGCTCAATTTCTTCAACGGTAATAAGCGGTCTTGCACCGTCATGAATAGCATAATATTTGGCGCTCTCACTGCACGCACCGATTCCGTTACGCACGCTGTCGGCACGGCTGTCACCGCCCTTGACGAGTTTTGAAACCTTGCTGAAACCGTTAAGCTCGATAATTTTATTGATTCTGTCGTTATCCTGCTCACGGCAGACAATTACAATTTCTTTTATAAGGTGGCATTTTTGGAATGCCTTCAGGGTGTATTCAATTGCAGGTCGTGACAAAAGCGGAATAAACTGCTTGCTGTCGGCAATTCCCATTCTCACAGAACCGCCTGCCGCAACAATAACCGCAGATACAAAAGCTGACATATTCAACCCTCCGTAAATTTATTTTGCAATTTCATATGTAATTTCTTTTAGAGAAATTTAGATTTTATCAAGAGCCTGACTGATATCGGCAATAAGATCATCAACATTTTCAAGACCTACCGAAAGTCTGATAAGGTCGGGTGCAACACCTGCCTCAATAAGCTGTTCATCCGTCATCTGACGGTGGGTGTGGCTTGCGGGATGAAGAATACAGGTCTTTGCGTCTGCAACATGAGTTTCAATGTCGCAGAGCTTTAAGCTGTCCATAAATTTAACCGCACAATCTCTTCCGCCCTTAACCGCAAAAGAAAGTACACCGCATGAGCCGTTCGGAAGATACTTTTCAGCAAGTGCGTGATATTTGTCATCTTCAAGGTCGGGATAATCAACCCACGCAACCTTGTCATTAGCCTTGAGGAATCTTGCAATTTCAAGGGCATTTTTGCAATGTCTTTCCATTCTCACATGAAGACTTTCAAGACCGTTCATAACATAAAAAGCATTCTGCGGTGACTGGATTGAACCGAGGTCACGCATAAGCTGAGAAGTAGCCTTTGTAATGTAGCCGAGCTTGCCGAATTTTTCGACATAGACAATGCCGTGATATGAATCATCGGGAGTTGTAAGTCCCGGATATTTGTCGGCATATTTCAGCCAGTCAAAGTTGCCGCTGTCAACAATTGCACCGCCGACAGAAACACCGTGACCGTCCATATATTTTGTGGTTGAGTGAGTAACAATGTCAGCACCCCACTTAATCGGCTGACAGTTGACAGGGGTTGCAAAAGTGTTGTCAACAATAAGCGGAACACCGTGCGAGTGAGCAAGTCTTGCAAACTTTTCAATGTCAAGAACAGACACGGTCGGGTTGGTAATTGTTTCACCGAACATTGCCCTTGTGTTTGGTTTAAAAGCCTTTGCAAGCTCTTCTTCGGGAAGATTCTGATCGACAAAAGTAACATCAATGCCCATTTTCTTCATTGTAACACCGAGCAGATTATATGTACCGCCGTAGATTGCAGACGATGCAACAATGTGACTGCCTGTTTCGCAGATGTTAAAAAGTGCAAAGAAGTTAGCCGCCTGACCGCTTGATGTGAGCATTGCGGCAACACCGCCCTCAAGGTCGGCAATTTTTGCGGCAGTCATATCATTTGACGGGTTCTGCAGACGGCTATAAAAATATCCGCTGTCCTCAAGGTCAAAAAGTCTGCCCATTGCGTCACTTGAATCATACTTAAAGGTGGTGCTTTGATAAATGGGCATCTGTCTTGGTTCACCGTTCTTAGGCACATAGCCTGAATGCAGACACTTTGTTTCCTGTTTCATTGTAAAAAAACCTCCGTAATTTTATTCATTTTAACTCATTATAAACTCATCTTAACTAAATATTAACTCAAAATCGGATACCGAATTATCCGAAAAATTCTTTAATAAAATTCATTATTGCATCTGTTCCGAACACAACGCCTGCAACTATAAGCAAAAGCAGTAATGCGCTGACAACTCTTACGGTTGTACGCTTTGCACCTGTCATTTTTTCAAACTGCTCGTCAAGCGTTTCGCCGTCATTCTCGGTGTATTCAACATCTTCGTCAAGAATTTCTTCGCCCTCAAGCTTGATTGCGCCGATTCCGACACAGGTGTCGAATGCCTTTTCATAAGCCGAATACGGAACATAGACATCATAGGTCAAATCATCATAACCTGTGTATGCCTTTACGCTTTTACTGTATTTATTTTCCATACACTTCTTGATTGTAGCGTCACACGGAACGGTGCTGTCCTCAAGTGCGGCTTTAACTCTCTGCAATTCAAAGCCCGATGCCGTGAGCAGATATACGGGAGTGTTTTCATCGGTTATTGTTTTAAGCTGAGCCTTGCAGTTTTTGCAGACTGTTTCTTCATCATTATGCAGTCGCTTGCATTTTGAACAATATTTCATAGACAAATCCTTCGTTATTTCGTTTTGTTATCTACAATTTTAACACAAAAAGACAGCATGAGCAATACCCCACGCTGTCTTTATCCATAAATTTTTGTGCAGTTTTGTTATAAATTTAATTTTGTATCAGCTGTCTGTGACCGCCAAAAAGTAAAAGTGCAAAAAAATTATGCAAATAAGCGACAATATTCATCATGCAGAAAAAACACCCGATCATACAATCGAGTGTTATCTCTAAGTTAAATACCCATAAACATAAAATGGAAGTATTAGACTAAATTAAAATGTATGTTTTCTTTTGAGAACAAACATTACCGCTGCTGCCAAAATCATAACTGTGGCAATAATTGCAGGAGTTGCAAAGTCGCCTGTTGCAACAACACCGTTGTTCTGTGTGCCGTTACCGTTATTGTTATTTGTACTGTCATTTGTTGCTGTATCACTTGTTGAAGAACCGTTATTATCGCTCGGTTTTGCAGGTTTTGCAGGAGTGTCCTCTGTGCTTGTCGGCTTGACCGCAGGGTTAGGATTATCTACTGATTTCGCTGTGTAAACCGTTCCATCTCTTCCATCGCTGTTTAAAGATATCGAAAATTTGTAATCGCCCTCGTCTGTCACGGCAAAATAAAGATTGTTTCCGTATTCATCAACATTCTCTACTCCATACAGTGCATACCATGGCACAGTAGCAATTATCTTAAGATTTGAACTATTAACTACCACACTGCGTTTTTCGCCGTTTCCATAATAGAATGTAATTTCCATACCGTCAATATGATTAGAAATAGAATTGTTGACATCAAGAGATTTCATCCACTCATTCCATTCCTCCCCAGACGAAATAACATCACGACTGCCTGTGTAAAGGGGCTTTGTGAATACCATATCGGGGAGCTTTGTAACTTCGATTCTTGTAATAGAACGCGGATCTGATACTTGCTTAACAGAATACTCCGCTGAAATAGTATTATCATACCATCCATCTTCGTAAGAGGCATAAAGATAATCTACAGTAAAATTGACAGTATCATCTTCGAAATAGTAATGAACAGTTATTCTGCCTGCATAACCGTTAATCTCGGCAATCGGCGGAACAATACCGCCTAGGCTGTCGTCAATGCCGTCACAGTTTACATCATACTCTTCACCGTTGCTGTAAACGATATGAAGTACAACATTGCTCCAGAAAGTGCTATCGGTAATTTGACCTTTATTAACAGTAACGCTTTCAGGTGCTTTAACAACTTTCATTGAAACAGGATACAAGCCGTCTGTAGGTTCGTCAGGTGTTGCTGAGTTTTCGGTTGCAAATGCCTGAACGAATACTGTCTGCATAAGGCATACCGCCAACAAAGCAGACAGCAAAATCGTAATAAATTTTGAATGTTTTCTCATAATTTCCTCCATCATTTTATTGTTTTATTTGATATGCAAGATTAATATTTTTATTTTAAACA
>CAJMRT010000051.1 GCA_905215855.1 uncultured bacterium | reverse complement strand
TGTGGTTGGAGCTGTTGTCGGCTGAACAGTTGTGGTTGGAGCTGTTGTCGGCTGAACAGTTGTGGTTGGAGCTGTTGTCGGCTGAGTAGGTTTTACAGTCGAATAGTTCTGCCAAGAACCGTTGCTGTAAATTTTATTACCGTCCGCAATCCTGAGATCATCTGTCTGACTGTCACCGTTGTTGAAGATTACATACTCTGCACCGTCAGGCACTTCAATATCAAAAATATTATTACCCTTGTCGGTCATTTGCTTGCCCGGCCATGATGTCATTTCTTTATTATCATCACTCCAGAAATATGCATTGACCTTTGACCACTTGGTTGACGAGTTATCATAAGCAACAACCTTTACGGCATTCGGGTCTATTTTTGTATATGTATATGTTTCCGGATCGGATGTTGTCTTGCCGTCGCTTGCTTTTACTGTTACTGTGGTTACTGTATCGTATGGAAGGTTTGTGCCGATTGTAATCTGCTGACCGTTTGTATAGTTTACAAATTCACCGTTATCTATTGAATACTGAGCATTTTTTGCGTCCTTGAAATTGAGCGTAAGTGTGAGCTCATCAGTATTGTAGTTTGTTGAACCCGGAGTTACCGACGCTGAAGGTTCTTCGGGTTCTGCTTCATAGACAACAGCAATACCTGATGAACCTATTGTACCTGAAATTGTGCTTGATGTAATTGTAAATGTGTTGCCTGAAACAGCGTCTGTGTATGTGCCGGGTTTAGCGTAACCGCCGCCGTTTTCTACCGATACTTCGCCGCTTCCGCTGCCTTTTACAATAACAGCACCGCCGTCTTTACGGGTAATTACAGAACAACCGTCTGACACGGTGTAGTAATCAGCTTTGCCGTCCATTGCATTATGGAACTTATTGATTTGGGCAACCTCACTGCTGGTGAAATGAGTTGAGCCTTTTTCTCCCATTTTGATACTGTCTTTGTTGGTTGAAGAAGGACGGGAAAAATAAAGAGCAGTAACCTTATTACGGCTTGCAGCAACCGCATAGGCACGGTCAATAACATTCTGGCTCATTTCATTTGAAAAGCCCCAGTCTTTGTTGTTTGACCATGTATCATGGCTTTCACCCCAATAAAGAAGCTTATCGTTTGAAATGCCTTTTTCACTCCAGTTTCCGCTTGAATTAGGAGCTTTGCCCGAATTAAACGAATCACGGAGTTCTTTACCGTAGTTACTGTCTGTGACAGAAATATAATCGGTATACTCTTTCATGATATCTTCATTGCCTGTCGAACGATCATCGGGACCGCCGAGAATTTCGCCGTAGTTATAAAGACCGTACTGTGTTACCGATTTCCAGAAATCGTCGCCTTCGCTCGGAACGCCAATGTGTTTTGCAGCGTCCCAACGAAGTCCGTCAACACCTACCGACTTGAGTTCCTGAACATAGTTGCAGACTTTTTGCTGAACATATGGATTTTCGGTTGCAATGTCCGGCATACCAATCGAGCCGTGTGTTACCTGCCAACGGTTTTTCCAGTCAATACCTCCGCCGAAGGTATGCCAATACTCGGATGGCTTTAAATCGTTGTCTATGTTGTTGTGATCGCCTCTCAAATGGTTAGCAACAACATCGACAATAATCTTAATCCCGTACTTTTCTGCCTCATCACAAAGCGACTGAAGTTCAGCCTTTGTGCCGATACCATTTGTTCCTATACTGAATGAAATTGGCTGATATAACCAATACCAAGTACCTGTTCCGTTTGGCTGTGCCGGAGAAGTCTGTATACTTGTAAATCCTGCCTTTGCAATTTTAGGCAATTCAGCCTTAATATCGTTATAAGTCCAGTCAAAACAATGTAAAATTACACCGTCCTGAATGTTATCTTTGAGCTTATACTTATTAGCCGATACGGATGACGAGCTTTCTGCCGCCTGAACACCGAATGAACCGGATACAAAGGCAGATAAGCTTGCCGACAGAATGCTCACGCTCAATATTGCGCTGAGTATTTTTGATTTTGTTTTCAAATTTTTACACACCTTTCAAATTAATTTCAAAACTCTGCAATGTGTCGAATCAATCGACCGAAACCAATAAATTAAATCAATTTCAATAGATTTCAGGCATAAAGTACGGTAAAGAGCAACACAAATGCAGCGCTTTAAAACAGCAGGTTGCAAAAGCACATAATTTTCATACAAATTACCAAGATTCGACAATAATATTAAAGCACCCATAAAAGGTGCCTTAATATGCGACTGTGTCTGTAAGCCGGGTTTTGTCGTGAACAGCCATCTATCTTGGCAGCCCGTTGCCGGAACTGCTCAATGCCACCTCCTAAGGACACGCCGAGCAAGCGTATAATGTCCTACCACGGTGTTGCTTCAAATAGGGTTTACACGGCAGAGCAGTCTCCTGCCCTCCGGTGAGCTCTTACCTCACCTTTCCATCCTTACCATAATAATGGCGGTAATTTTCTGTTGCACTATCCCTGGAGTCGCCTCCGGCGGCCGTTAGCCGTTATTATTGCTCTGTGAAGCCCGGACTTTCCTCGCACAGTACCTTTCGGCAGCTGCTCGCAGCTGTTCAACACACTCGCACACTTATTTTATACCTTTTTTATACAAAAGTCAAATGAATTTTGTGATTTTTACTTGATATAACGGCTTTTTAGGGGTATAATGAAAGGGAATTTATTATAAGGAGTTACCGATATGGATATCAGAAAAGAATCACTCAAAAAACACTATGAGTGGAACGGTAAGATTGAAGTTATTTCAAGAGTTCCGATTAACTCGGCTGAAGACCTCTCTCTTGCCTATACTCCCGGCGTTGCAGAACCGTGTCTTGAAATTCAAAGACTATGACAAGTCTTTTGAACTCACAAGAAGGAACAACCTTGTTGCCGTTGTGACCGACGGTACAGCTGTTCTCGGTCTTGGCGACATAGGTCCTGAGGCAGGTATGCCTGTTATGGAGGGCAAATGTGCGCTTTTTAAGGAATTCGGCGATGTTGACGCATTTCCTATTTGCGTAAGAAGTAAGGATGTTGACGAAATTGTAAATGCAATTTACCTTATCAGCGGTTCATTTGGCGGAATCAATCTTGAGGATATTGCCGCTCCGAGATGCTTTGAAATTGAAAAGAAGCTCAAAGAGAAGTGCGATATTCCGATTTTCCACGATGACCAGCACGGTACAGCCGTTATTGTTGCAGCAGGTCTTATCAACTCACTCAAGCTTGTTCACAAGAAACTTGACGAAATCAAGGTTGTTATGAACGGTGCAGGTGCGGCAGGTATTGCAATTGCAAAGCACCTTCTTAATATGGGTGTAAAGGACATTACGCTTTGCGACAGTAAGGGTATTATCTGCAAGGGTGATCCGAGACTTAACGCTGTTAAACAGGAAATGGCTGAAATTACTAACCTTTCTCACCTTGAGGGTTCACTTGCAGACGCAATGAAGGGTGCTGATGTATTCCTCGGAATTTCTGCCGCAGGCTGTGTAAGCGAAGAAATGGTTAAGTCAATGGCTAAAGATCCTATTCTTTTTGCTATGGCTAATCCGACTCCTGAGATTATGCCTGACATTGCCAAGAAGGCAGGTGCGGCTGTTGTAGGTACAGGCAGAAGCGACTTTCCTAACCAGATTAACAATGTACTTGCTTTTCCGGGTATTTTCAGAGGTGCTCTCGACTGCCGTGCAAGCGATATTAACGAAGAAATGAAAGTTGCCGCATCTTTTGCAATTGCTTCACTCGTAAGTGATGAAGAGCTTAACGCAGATTATATTCTTCCAGAGGCATTTGACAAGAGAATCGGCAAAACTGTTGCTGAGGCTGTTAAGAAGGCTGCAATTGAATCAGGCGTTGCAAGAATCTGATAAAGATTTGCAAATAAATATTTTAAGAGAAAGAAAAAGAGGAAAACAATGAAAAAGACAGTTACTTTATTGGTACTGATTTCAATGCTGTTCTCTACTGTTTTTCTGTTCACGGGATGCGGTGATTCATCGGTTAAGGAAATTAAGACCGCCGATGATATCAAGGGAGCATCCGTAGGTGTTCAGACAGGTACAACCGGCGATACTTTTGTATCCGACTATGAGGCTGACGGCACCAAGGTTATGCGTTACAGCAAGGGTGCCGACGCTATCGTAGCTCTTACACAGAATAAAATCGACTGCGTTGTAATTGACAGTGAACCGGCAAAGGAATTTGTAAAAGCAAATGCAGGACTAAAAATTCTTGATGAACCTTTTGCAGAAGAGCAGTATGCAATCTGCATTTCAAAGGAAAATCATGAACTCACCGAAAAAATCGACAAGGCTCTTGCAGAGCTTAAAGACGAGGGAGTTCTTGACAAAATCAAAAGCTACTACATAGAGGGCAACACCGATACTATCCCCTACGAATCACCTAAGGATATCAAGTATGACGGTGAACTTCATATGGCTACGAACGCTGCTTTTCCACCGTATGAATATGTTGAAGGCGGTAAAATTGTCGGTCTTGATCCGATGATGGCTACAGCAATCTGTGACAAGCTCGGTAAAAAACTTGTTATTGATGATATGGAATTTGATTCTGTTATCACTGCTGTTCAGACCGGCAAAGACGATTTCGGTATGGCGGGTATGACCGACACACCGGAAAGAAGAAAAAATATCGACTTTTCAATTTCATATGCAAACACAACTCAGGTTATTATCGTAAACGACAGTGCGTCGGGCAGTTTGTTCGGCAATCTCGGCGAAAGCTTTAAAAACACATTCATCACAGATAACAGATGGCAGCAGCTTTTAAGCGGTTTGCTTGTAACCCTTGAAATCACATTGTTTGCAGGTATTATCGGTGTTATTATCGGTTTTGTCATTGCTCTTGTAAGAGCTACTCACGATATTCAGCTTGGAAAGAGAAAATGCAGGAGCTTCGGTGATTGCGTCCTGAAATTCTTTAATGTGATTTGCAATATCTACATTACTGTTATCAGAGGCACACCTGTTGTAGTTCAGTTGATGATTATGTATTACATTATTCTTGCATCTGTAAGAAACGGTATCTTTGCCGCAATCATTGCATTTGGTATGAACTCTGCCGCTTATGTTGCAGAAATTGTTCGTTCGGGTATTATGGCTGTTGACATTGGACAGACTGAGGCAAGCCGTTCACTCGGTTTTAACAACAGACAGACAATGACAATGGTCGTTCTTCCGCAGGCAATTAAAAATGTTCTTCCTGCACTCGGCAATGAAATTATTACACTTCTCAAAGAAACTTCGGTTGCAGGTTATGTTGCACTTGCAGATATCACATATATTGGTAATATGATTCGTTCAAGAACTTACGAGGCATTCTTCCCGCTTATTACGGTTGCATTGATTTACCTTGTAATTGTACTTGTGCTTTCTTACATCCTCAGAAGATTTGAAAGGAGATTGAAAAAGAGTGAAAGATAACGCATTAATCTCCGTAAGAGGACTTGAAAAATCATTTGGTAAGGATATTCAGGTTCTTAAAGGTATTGATATTGACATTTTTAAAGGCGATGTAGTTGTTGTTCTCGGTCCGTCGGGCTCGGGTAAATCAACTTTTCTCCGTTGCCTTAACAGACTTGAAGAACCGACAGGCGGTCACATTTTCTTTGAGGGTACCGATATTACGGATCCAAAGGTTAATATAAATGTTCACCGTCAAAAAATGGGAATGGTGTTCCAGCAGTTTAACCTTTTCCCCCACAAGACTGTTATTGACAACCTTACAATGGCTCCTGTCAAGCTTCTTGGCAAGAGCAAAGATGAGGCTAAAAAAGACGCTATGGATCTTTTGAACAGAGTAGGGCTTGCCGAAAAAGCAAACGCATATCCGAACCAGCTTTCAGGCGGTCAGAAACAGCGTATTGCAATTGTAAGAGCACTTGCAATGAATCCCGATGTTCTTCTCTTTGACGAGCCGACATCTGCGCTTGACCCCGAAATGGTCGGCGAAGTTCTTGATGTTATGAAAGAACTTGCCAAGGCAGGTATGACAATGGTTGTTGTTACTCACGAAATCGGCTTTGCGAAGGAAGTTGCAACCGATGTTGTATTTATTGACGACGGTGTTATCAAAGAAAAGAACAATCCGCAGGAGTTCTTCAATAATCCGCAGGATGACCGTTTAAAGGAATTTTTATCAAAGGTTCTTTAATTTTAAACAAAAATCAGAGGATTTCAGTTTTCGCTGAAATCCTCTTTTTTAATTACTTATTTATTTGATTACCGTAAATATATTCTTTGGCTTTTGATATGAGTATTGATTTTTTGTTTGGGACATTTGCATCTACTACAAGCATTAGCAGATAATCGAGAATATTTCCGACATCTCTTCCCTCTTTTACGCCAAGGTTTAAAATATCTTTGCCGTTGATATCAAGCTGACTCAGCTTAAAACATTCGTTATCTTTGATTATTTCATTAAGATGTGTTTTAGCCTTTTTAAGATATCCGAGCTTTTCTTCTCGCTGATATTCGGATTGGGCAGATATATCGGCATATTCAACCTCTAACAAGTGCTTTGTAAGGTCTGTACCGAGTACATTCATAACCTTTTTCATAAGCTTTTTACTGCCGTTAAAACGGACATCATGATATTCAATCAGCAGAAGAGTTTCGTTAATAAAATCAGACGGTAATCTTAGTCTGTGCAGAATTTTGTCAGCAATTTTTTTGCTTTCAAGCTGATGTCCCTGAAAATGCGATTGACCGCTGTTGTCGGTGGTTTTAACAGAAGGCTTGCCGATGTCATGCAGGAGCATTGTCATACGAAGTATGGGATTCGGTTCAATTGTACCGAGTGCAGTCAGGGTATGTTGCCACAAATCATACGAATGATGAATGTTGTTCTGATTGAAATTGAACATAGCGGTAATTTCAGGAATAATAACAGCAATAGTTTCTCGGTAAGCGTCAAGAATTTTTACGGCATCCTTACCGCAGATGAGCTTTAGAAATTCCGAAGTCACACGCTCTGTTGCAATGTTTTTTAGCAAGTCTGCATTTTTAAATATAGACTTTGATGTGTTCTCTTCAATTGAAAATCCGTAAACAGAGGCAAAGCGTAATGCCCGCAAGATTCGCAGAGCATCCTCATTAAAGCGTGTATCGGGATTTCCGACACAACGGATAATTTTATCTTTAATGTCATTTTTACCGCCGTATGGATCGACAAGACCGTATTCAGCGTTATATGCCATTGCATTTACCGTAAAGTCACGGCGTTGCAAATCTTCGTTTATGTTTCGTGTAAAGCTTACGCTGTCCGGATGACGGTTATCGGAATAATCACCGTCAATACGGTAGGTTGTGATTTCATAGACTTCACCGCCGCATACAACGGAAATTGTGCCGTGTTTGATACCTGTGTCAAAAGTATGATAAGCCTCAAAGCATTTTTTTGTCTGCTCGGGCAAAGCGTTTGTACAAATATCTGTATCATGCGGAGTCAATCCGAGAAGATAATCACGAACACAACCGCCTACTATAAAAGCCTCATAGCCTTGATTATTCAGTTGTCTGATTAATTTTTCAGCGTTTTTGTTTATTTGCATTTCTTTTTGCAGTCAGTTTAAGATGACTTTCCTTTTTGAATTTTTCTATATAGTGCTGTGCTATATTGTAGAATATATTAAATACAACAAATGTGCCTACAGCAAAGATTACAAGCAATATGATGTTTTCAAATGTAAGAGGTGCAATTGAGAACAATCCGCCGAAGAAGATTGAACCGATTATTATTCCCGCGGAACATCCGATGACCATAACGGCTCTGAGCGGATTGAACGGGATTGATAATCTGATTACAAGCAACATACATGAAAATGCAGTAAGATATACGCAGAGAGTTGAAAACTGTGCCTGTGGCATATTTGTCATATACTTTAAAATTGCGAGTAATATTGTATCTGCCGAAATACAAAAAGCTGTGGGGAGTGATCTTGCTATTATATTTACGGTGAAATTACCTTTTACTATATCTTTATTCGGCTGAAGTGCGAGAACAAATGATGGCAATCCAACCGTTAATGCACCTACAAGCGTAAGCTGTATCGGTTCAAAGGGATATCCTGTGCGGAAGAATATGAAGAAAATTGAGAGTATAACCGAATAAATCGTCTTAACAAGATAGAGTGCTGAGCTTCGTTCAAGGTTATTGATTGTTCGTCTGCCCTCTGCCACAACGCTCGGCATTGCGCCAAAGTCATTATTGACAAGTACAAGCTGTGACACATTTCGTGCGGCATCACTGCCTGACGCCATAGCTACGGAGCAATCCGCCTCTTTGAGTGCGAGAACATCATTTACTCCGTCACCTGTCATAGCAACCGAATGTCCGTGCTTTTTAAGGGCAACCACAAGCTTTTTCTTTTGAGCCGGAGTTACTCTGCCAAATACATTACAACGCTCTGCCGCATCTTCAAGCTCTTCATCTGTTGTCACGGTTGACATATCGATTGCATTTTCTGCACCCTCGATCCCTGTGTCAAGTGCAATATTTTTAACAGTTTTAACGCTGTCGCCTGAAATTACCTTTAAGGTGACACCCTGTTCCTTAAAATATTTTACCGTTTCATTTACATTATCACGAAGTTTATCCTTGATAAGAATGAGTGCAAGCGGTTTTAAATCATCAGGCAATGAGTCTTTGTCCGGTTCACTATCGCTTTCGGCAAGAACAAGGATTCTGACGGTTTGATTTATCTTTTCAATCTCAGAATACACTTCGGAATACTTTTCTCTGCTTTTTAAAATACATTCAGTCGCACCGACTATGTAGGTCTTGCCGTTTTCAAATGTACCGCCCGACCATTTTGTTTCGGACGAAAAATCGCAGAATTTACTGCACTCATACGGTGAAACGGAATCTGAATAGTCACGCAGTGCATACAAAGTTGCATTTAGTTCATCGGACGCTTTTACAATTGAAGAAAGTGCCTTCTTAATTTTATTTTCATCAGCCTCAAACGGAATAACGCCTGTTACTGTCATTTCGTCTGTTGTAAGCGTTCCCGTTTTATCAAGACAAAGCACATCAACTCTTGCAAGTGTTTCAATGCAATACATCTCTTGTACAAGAACCTTTTTAGATGAAAGCCTGATAATTGATACTGCAAGAACAGAACTTGTAAGAAGAATCATTCCCTTTGGAATCATACCGACAAGCGACGCAACAGTGCTGATTACAGCGGACTGCAATGTTGCATCGGGCAGGGTGAATTGTCGAATAAAAAATGCAATGCCAATCGGAAAAAGTACAAATGTACAGATTTTGATAATGAAATTGAATGACTCCATAATCTGAGAATTTACTTTTTTAATATATTTTGCTTCGTTATTTATTTTTGCGGCATAGCAATCGGCTCCGACCTTTACAGCCTGAGCATAGCATTTTCCTGCCGCAATAAAACTGCCCGAGAGAAGTTCATCTCCGACATTTTTTTCAATGAGATTTGATTCGCCTGTAAGCAAACTTTCGTTGACTCTGCAGTTGCCGTCGCATACAATGCAGTCGGCAGGAATCTGGCTTCCTCTTGAAAGCACAAGAATATCGTCAAGAACAATTTCATCTTTACTTATTTCTGCAATTTTACCGTTCCTGAGAACATTGATTTTTTTCTCAGACAAAATAGTCAGCTTGTCAACGCTTATTTTGGAACGAATTTCCTGAACTATACCTATAATTATATTTGCGATAACAACACCGATAAAAAGCATATTCTTGTGTGAACCCACAAAAATCAATGCCGCAAGCAAAATTACATTTATAAGATTGAAAAGCGTAAAAATGTTATCACAAAATATTCTTTTGATTGATTTGGTTTTAATATTAGTTGAAATATTTACCTTTCCTTCATCTATACGCTTTTGAACTTCGGAATCGGTAAGACCGACAAGGTTAGAATTTATGTTTTCCATATATACCTCATAATAAGAAAATGATATAATTTCAGAAAATAATTTACAATGCACGGCTGTTTATCGCCTTTTCAGAAAATCCTCTGCCAGTAACATTTTTAATATTTTCATCAACGCACTAATCTATATTATAAATGCAAATCATAATAAAGGCAACGGAAAGAAGGTGAATTTTTTGCGAAAATTTAAAGAAATTATATCAGTTGCCCTGATTTTCACATTATTATTTACTTTATCGACTTTTTCGCCTTATGCCGCTGATGATAAAAATGAGGTTTATATTGGCGGTGAGGCTTTCGGAGTAAAATTTTATGCTAACGGAGCAATGATAATCAAGCTTGAAAGCTACTATGACGGTGAAAAATATGTTTGCCCCGCAAAAGACGGCGGACTTAAAGTAAACGATATTATAAAGAAAGTAAATAATACAAAAATCAGCACAAATGAAGAATTAAAGTCTGAAATTGAAAAATCTAACGGCAATGAAATTACTGTTGAAATTGATAGAAATGGCAAAATCGAAAATAAAACCGTTTTACCGATTAAAAATACCGTGGGAGTATATCTTCTCGGAGCGTGGGTTCGTGACAGTTGTGCAGGTATAGGAACTATGACCTACTATGATGATAACAATAATTATTTTGCCGCACTTGGTCACGGAATATGCGATTGCGACACATCTGTACTGTTACCGCTTAAATCAGGCGAAACCGTTCAGGCTCAAATCAGCGGAATTGATAAAAGTGTCTGCGGTAAAGCCGGCAGCTTCTGCGGATATTTTACAGATGTTCGGCTTGGTAATTTGAGCGTAAACTCTCCTTTAGGGATTTTCGGAGATTTAACGAGTGAAAATTATAAAAGAAACAAGAAATATCTGATTGCGAATGACGATGAAGTTAAAACAGGAAAGGCTGTTATGGTAACAACGCTTGTAGGAAATACACCGCAGGAATATGAAATTGAAATCAAAAGAATTTGCAACCGTGATATGACATCAAATGAAAATTTTGTCATAAAAATAACCGACAGCAGATTGCTCGAAAATTGCGGCGGTATTGTACAGGGTATGAGCGGTAGTCCGATAGTTCAAAACGGCAAAATTATCGGCGCTGTTACCCATGTTTTTCTGAATAATCCTAAAGAGGGTTACGGTGTGTTTGCACAATATATGGCAAATCGCTACAATAATCAACACTAAATATATGATGGTTTGTTCATTTTTGATTTAGTAACGCAAATTATAAAACTTTTTTCTCAATTTTTCAAAAAAGTTTTATGGAAGGTATTGCCAACTTTACCATTTTGTGGTAATATTAGTACAACAAAAATTACTGGGGGAAATCACAATGAACAACAAAATAAAACTAATCGTAACCGATGACGCTTCCGAATTTACGCAGGAAAATCTTAATATCTTACAGAGTAAGAATATTTCCGTTATTTTCTGCGCAAAAGACGGAGAAGAATTGTGCGATAAAATTAAAAGAGAAAACCCTGATGTTGTGCTGATGGATTCATTTATGACAAGGCTTGACGCAATCGGAGTAATGAGGAGCGTCACAAGGCAGAACACAAAAGTACCTGTTTTTATGGTATATTCCTCTTTTCACAGTCCTGTTCTGGAGCGTGAAATTATGAATTCGGGTGCATCATATTTTGTGTTGAAGCCGTATAACATTTCCGAATTAAGCAGCATTATCAGCGATTTGTCGGATTTGAGCAAGAAAAATAATTTTGGCAGAGGAAGAATTATTGACGCTTTCGGAATTGAAATGAAAGTGACCGATATTCTCCATGAAATAGGAGTTCCGGCTCACATCAAAGGCTATCACTATCTGCGTGATTCAATCATTATGTCTGTTGAGCATCCTGAAATTATCAATGCAGTGACAAAACAGCTCTATCCGTCGGTTGCCAAAAAGTACGAAACAACTTCTTCACGGGTTGAAAGAGCTATAAGACACGCAATTGAGGTTGCATGGGATCGAGGGGACA
>CAJMRT010000050.1 GCA_905215855.1 uncultured bacterium | reverse complement strand
AGAGGTCTTTGATATATTTATTTAATTTTTACTCAGTACATATTTCAGAAAACGGAGGTAGATTTGTGAGTACAGAAAAGAGAAACGAAAGTTATATGCTTAAACAGTCAAGGTACTCAAAAGGCAAAAAGAATGTGAAGCAATACTCTAAAAATAATGCTTCAAAAAAGGGCGGTTCGGGTAAAAACTCCTACAACGCTTACTATAAGAAAAATGATGACGGATTTCAGCCGAAATCGAACGGAAAGTCAAATTACGGCAAAAAGAAATATCCGTCAAAGTCAAAGGGTTATCCCAAAAAGAATACTCAGAAGCCGTCAATTAAGATTGCATTTCTCGGCGGTCTTAACGAAATAGGCAAGAACATCACCCTTGTTGAATGTGAAAACGATATAATTATTATCGACTGCGGTATGGCATTTCCTGACGGGGATATGCTCGGTGTTGACCTTGTAATTCCGGATTTCACATATATTGAACAGAATGCCGACAGAGTTAAGGGTATAATTCTTACACACGGTCACGAGGACCATATCGGCGGTTTGCCTTTTCTTCTTTCAAAGGTGAGTGTTCCGATTTACGGTACACCGCTTACACTCGGTCTTGTCGGCAACAAGCTCAAGGAGCACAGCCTTTATAACAAGACACAGCTTAATGTTATCAACGCTGGCCAGTCGATAAAACTCGGCTGTATGAAGATTGATTTCATTCATGTAAACCACTCAATTCCGGATGCTGTTGCTTTTGCAATCCACACACCGGGCGGCACTATCGTTCACACGGGCGACTTCAAGATTGACTGCACACCTATCACGGGTGATATGATTGACCTTTCAAGCTTTGCAAGAGTGGGTGACGAAGGTGTTCTCGCACTTCTTGCAGAAAGTACAAATGCCGAAAGACCCGGTTACACTCCCACAGAGAGAACAGTATCCGACAGCCTTGACAGCCTTTTTAAGAGTGCTGAAAACTACAGAATTATCATTGCAACTTTTGCATCAAATGTAAACCGTGTTCAGCAGATTATCGACTGCGCTGAAAAGTACGGCAGAAAGGTTGCTTTTTCGGGCAGAAGTATGGTCAACTATATGGATGTTGCCCAAAAGCTCGGTTATCTTCATCTTCCCGAAAATATTCTTATTGATATTGATATGCTCGACAAATATATGCCGCAGCAGGTTGTCCTTGTTACAACAGGCAGTCAGGGTGAGCCGATGAGTGCGCTTTCAAGAATGGCATATTCCGACCACAGAAAGGTTATGGTCGGTGAGGGCGACTTCATTATCATTTCAGCTAATCCAATCCCAGGCAATGAGAAAACAGTCGGCAATGTTGTTGACGAACTTCTCAAAAAGGGCTGTAAGGTAATTTACGAGTCGATGTATGAAGTTCATGTTTCGGGTCATGCCTGTCAGGAAGAACTCAAAATTATTCAAAAACTTGTAAAACCAAAATATTTTATCCCCGTTCACGGTGAGCAGAAACACCTCAGAAAACACGCTGACCTTGCAATGTTCCTCGGTATGGAACGCAAGAACATCTATATTGGTGATGTCGGAAGTGTTCTTGAAATAAACGAGGATTATATGAAAGAGCTTCCGCCTGTTCAGGCAGGCAAGGTATTCGTTGACGGTCTTGGTGTAGGAGATGTCGGAAGTATCGTGCTTCGTGACAGAAAGCACCTTGGTCAGGACGGACTTATTATTATTGTTGCTTCTCTTGATGTTTATGACGGCCATGTTATCAGCGGCCCCGACATTGTTTCAAGAGGATTTGTATATGTTCGTGAGAGCGAGGGACTTCTTGAAGAAGTTAAACAAACCGCTCTTGCAATCCTTGAAGATTGTGCAGAAAATAATGTTCACGAGTGGGGCATTATCAAAAACAGAATCAAGGATGATGTTTCAAAGCTTATCGGTCAGCGTACAAGAAGAGCCCCGATGATTCTTCCTATTCTTCAGGAGGTTTAATCCTTATTCGCTGATTTGTTATCTTGCTATTTTGCTATTAACAGAGGTTTGACATGAGAAAAAGAAAATGGACACTTACACCGTGGTTCTTGATTTTTACGGCAATAATGTTTGCAATGGCTGTTGTAAGCTATGAATATTCGCCGATAGTTTTCTATATTGAGCTGGGTGTGTCTGTTCTTTCCTTGGCGGTTGTGCTTGTGATTTCATTGCGCTTTGCAAGCTATGTTAAGGGTACTGTGAAAAATACAGTTGAAAATATAAAGGGTATTAACGAAGACTACCTTGAAAAATTCAGTTACCCTGTTGCCGTAATAGGCAGGCAGGGTGACATTCTCTGGTGCAATTCCCGATTCCGCAAGGCTATGTGCGGCGGAAAGGGCGCAGAGGGTGACAATATCAAGGCTTATCTCTCTGGAAAAGACATTGATGACCTAAAAAAGGGCGAAGGCTGTGATGTTGCCGTTGACGGTAAAGAATACACTGTGTATTGTCATTCCACAGGCGAGAGTGCTGTTTGTGAATTTATAGAAAACACCTACTACAAGCAGATTACAAGGGAATACCTTGCTTCAAAGCCTTGCGTTGCAATTGTTGTTTTCGACAATGCAGAGGATTTTTCCGATAACTCGGACGAGTCGTTTTCCGAGGCAATGCTCGATATTGAAGCTTGCCTGCAAAAGTGGGCGGCACAGTATTCGGCTCTCTACAAAAAAATCGGCAACAACCGTTTTATGATAATTTTCAAAGAAGCCGATGTTGAAAAAATGGCAGCCGACAAGTTCCCAATTCTCAAAAACATCCGTGAAATCACTATAAACAACCACAGCGCGTCTATTTCGGTAGGTCTTTGCCGAGGCTATAATAGCATTAAAGAGAGCGAAAGCAACGCAAGAAAAGCTCTTGAGATGGCACTCGGCAGGGGCGGCGATCAGGTTGCCGTTATTAAAAAGGATAATACATATGAGTTTTTCGGCGGAAAGGTTGCCGCAGCGGAAAAGGCAAGCAAGGTCCGTATGAGAGTAATTGCAAACGCAATCAGCCGTGTTGTTGCCGACTGTGACAAGGTTTTTATTATGGGACACAAGTTTTCTGATTTGGACTGCGTCGGTGCGGCAATTGGACTCCAGTGCATAATGGAGAAAACCTTTAAGCGTTATTCAAAGGTCGTCATCAACCGAGAAACTTCAATGGCAAAACAGCTCATTGAATATACCGACGAAAAGCTTGATACCGATATATTCATTTCTCCCGAAAACGCTCTTTCGGGGCTTACCCAGAAGTCACTTCTTATCATAGTTGATACGCACCTGAAGCGTTCGCTTGAAAGCAGTGAGCTTTACGAAAAGTGTAAAAAAGTTATCATCATCGACCACCACAGAAAGGCCGTTGACTACATAAACAACGCCCTTGTGTTCTGCCACGAACCCTCGGCATCCTCTACCTGTGAAATGTGCAGTGAAATTATCAGCTGTCTTGATGATTCTCCGCTTTCATATGTTCAGGCCGACGCAATGCTTGCAGGCATTACGCTTGACACAAAGAATTTTGCCGTTAAAACAGGTGTGCGCACCTTTGAAGCGGCGGCTTATTTGAGAAGAAGAGGCGCAAACACACTCACAGTAAAAGGTATGTTCTCCGATAATATCGAAACCTACCGTGAAAAGGTTGACATTGTATGCAAGGCTCATGTTTACCGTGGATGTGCAATTTCAATTGCTCCGAGCGGTGACGGCGATATAAGACTTGCGTCGGCTCAGGCGGCTGATGAAATGCTCAACCTCAAGGGTGTTGACGCATCTTTCGTTCTCTTTGAAGACAACAATCAGATTAACATTTCCGCAAGAAGCTACGGCAATGTTAATGTTCAGATTATAATGGAAAAGCTCGGCGGCGGCGGTCATCAGACTATGGCGGCAACCCAGCTGAAAAACACTACAAAAGAGTTTGCTTATCAACAGCTGCTGTCAGAGATTGACAGCACTCTTGATGATGAGGAAAACTCGTAAGAAAGGTTGACAGGTTATGAAAGTAATTTTAATGCAGGATGTAAAGTCACTCGGCAAAAAAGGCGAGCTTGTTGAAGCATCTGACGGCTATGCAAGAAACTTTCTCCTCCCGAGAAAACTTGCAAAAGAGGCGAATGCTCAGGCTATGAATGAATACAAAAATGCCGAGAATTCAAAGAATTATAAAATTGCAACCCAGAAAGCTCAGGCAGAACACGATAAAAAGGTTCTTGAGGGCAAAACTTTTAAGATGACTGCAAAAGCAGGACAGGGCGGCAGACTTTTCGGCAGCGTAACTTCAAAGCAGGTTGCCGAAGAAATCAAAAAGCAGTACAACATCAATGTTGACAAGCGCAAGGTTGTTCTTGACTGCGACATTAAGGAATTCGGTACATATCACGCAGAGGTAAAGCTTTTTACAGGCGTTTCTGCGAAAATTGATGTTCAGGTATCCGAAGCATAATAAACAGGAGTAAAAATGGCTGATTCAAATTTTGCGGGCAGTTATGACGGACTTCATCTGCCGTACAGTCCCGAGGCTGAACAAGCGGTTTTAGGTGCAATCATTCTTGAAAGCGACACCTTTGACAAAGTTGTTGATACTCTGAAAAGTCCCGATTATTTCTATGTTTCTCTGCATAAGCTGATTTTTGCACAGATGCAGGAGATGATCGGACTCGGTCTTAGCATCGACTTTGTCACTCTGCTTGAAAGATTAAAACAGAATAAAGCTTTTGACGAGTCAACAGGTAAAACCTATCTGATGGATCTTGTCAACAATTGCCCTTCAATTTCTAATGCCGAAGAATATGCGAAGATTATTGCAGAAAAGTACAATGTCCGCAGACTTATTACGGCATCTCGTGAAATTATTGATGACGCAACTGCAGGCAATGATGCCCCATCGGTTCTGATTGATTCGGCTGAGCAGAAAATTTTTGACATTAGACAGGGCAATGAAAAGCATGGACTTGAGCGTATCAACTCGGTAATTCTGCAAACTTTTGACCGACTTGACGCACTTAACAGCGAAACCGACAACAGTATGAAACCTATCCCAACAGGTATAGGCGACCTTGATCGAATGATTACGGGTCTTAACCGTTCCGACCTTATCATTCTTGCCGCCCGACCCGGTATGGGTAAAACGAGTTTCGCACTCAATATTGCACGAAATGTTGCGTGCAAGTCCAAAAAGACCGTTGCGTTCTTCTCTCTCGAAATGTCAAAAGAACAGCTTGCAAGCCGTCTGCTTTCGAGTGAGGCACTTATCGGCGGTACAAAACTGAGAACAGGTCAGCTTACCGAGGAGGAGTGGTCAAGACTTATCCCCGCAAGCGATATTCTCAGCAAAACCGACCTCTATCTTGACGATACTCCGGGTATCACAATCCCCGAAATGAAGTCAAGACTTCGCCGACTTCGCAATCTTGACCTTGTTGTAATTGACTATCTTCAGCTTATGTCGAGCGGCAGAAAGATTGACAACCGTGTAAATGAAATTTCGGAAATCACACGAAATCTGAAAATTCTTGCAAAGGAAATGAATGTTCCAGTAATCACTCTGTCACAGCTTTCCCGTGCAGCTGAAAAGCGTGACGACCACAGACCGCAGATTGCCGACCTTCGAGATTCGGGTTCTATCGAGCAGGATGCCGACATCGTACTTTTCCTCTATCGTGAGGGCTATTACGATAAAGAGGGCGGAGAGGATTCTGCCGCACCGACAGCCGATATGAATTCGGGCGAGTGTATCGTAGCAAAGAACCGTCACGGTGAAACCAATATCGTAAAGCTTCACTGGCAGGGCGAGTTCATGCGCTTTACGGGAACGGACAACCGAGATGCTTAACCGTGTTACAGCAACCGTTGAAAAATACGGTTTGCTTGAAAAAGGTGACAGCGTAATCGTTGCACTTTCGGGCGGAGCTGATTCCACGGCTCTACTGAGCATTTTAGTTTCTCTAAAAGAAAAATACAATCTTTCGGTCTATGCCGCTCATATTAACCACAATATCCGCGGTGAAGAGGCGAAGCGTGATGAGAATTTCTGTAAAATTCTTTGTAAGAAATTTAACACAGAACTTTTTGTAAAAAGCGTTGATGTTCCCACACTTGCAAAACAGCAGAAAATCAGCGAAGAGCTTTGCGGAAGAAATGTCCGCTATGCTTTCTTTGAAGAGCTTTCGCAAAAACTCGGTGCAAAGGTTGCAACTGCTCACACGGCATCCGACAATGCCGAAACGCTGATATTTAACATTGCAAGAGGCACATCGGTGGCAGGCTTGTCGGCAATTCCTCCAAAACGGGGGAACATAATCAGACCTCTGATTGAACTTTTGAGAGGTGACATTGAAAGCTACTGCAAAGCAAACAACCTTGAATATGTTACCGACAGCACGAATCTTGCCGATGGTTACACACGAAATTACATTAGGCACAACATTATGCCGTGCCTTAAAAAGCTGAATCCGTCTTTTGAACGGACGGCTCTCGGGTTGAGTGAAAGTGCAAGAGAATCGGCTGATTTCATTAAAAAATGTTCCGAAAATGCCTTGAATGACTGCAAATGTGATTTCGGCTATGACTGCAAAAAGCTGTTAAAACTTGACAAAGCAGTTTTGAAAGAAATACTGTTTATTCTTTTAAAGAATAATAATTACAGCAGTTGCCCCGAAAGAAAAACAGTTTTGCTTTTATGTGAAATAATCGAAAACGGCGGAAGTGTTGAATTGTCAAAACAATGCACAGCCGTTTCAAAACAGGGAATTCTCCGTTTTGTATGTTCGGATAATTCGGCTGATTTCAAAGAAATTCCGTTAAAGAATAATATGACCTTTTCTTATGATGGAAAAACATACACGGTTAGTAAAATTACCGAAAAATCAACAAATCAAAACAACCTTGTTGCCGAAAAGTGGCTTGGCGAAAATGCTGTTTTTCGCACACGCAGAGCAGGCGACAGGTTTACATATCCCGACCGCATGGTCACAAAACCGCTCCGCAAGGTTTTTAACGAACAGAAAATCCCCTCGGAAATAAGGGACAGGCTGTTGCTTCTTGCGGTATCCGACACCGTTTTATGGTGTGAAAATCTTGGTGTTTCATTGCAGGGAAAGGCAGATGCCACCGAAAATCTATTGATGATAATAAACAAAGAGGGTTAATTATGCATAAGGATATTGAAAAAATTCTGTATTCGGAAAAAGATATTGAAAATATTGTGAACACTATTGCAAAACAGATTGAAAAAGATTATAATGACAAAGATTTTATAATGGTTGGTTTGCTCAAAGGCAGCGTTGCCTTTATGGTTGACCTTATGAGAAAGGTTAATCTTGACTTTTCAATCGACTTTATCGTTGCGTCAAGCTACGGCAGCGGTACTGTAAGCTCAGGCAGAGTTAATATTCAGAAGGATATTTCCCAGTCTGTTGAGGGCAAGGATATTCTCATTGTTGAGGACATTATCGACTCAGGCAATACTCTTGACTTTATCACAAAATATCTTAAAGCCAAGAAGGCAAAATCAGTAAAGCTCTGTACACTTTTCAATAAGCCCGACAGAAGAGTTGCCGACATTCATGTTGACTATGCAGGTGCGGTAATTCCTGACGAATTTATCGTTGGCTACGGTCTTGACTACGACGAAAAGTACAGAAATCTTCCTTATGTAGGTGTATTAAAACCCTCTGTTTATTCGTAATTTAGTGCGAAAATAAGCCGCAAATTTTCGTGGCATTACATATTTCTACCTTGGAAAAACAATAATATAAAGAGGAGTGACAGCATTGGACAATAAAAAGAAAGTGCGCAATCTGCTGCTTTATCTCGGAATTCCGATTCTGATGATTATTATAACGGCGGCTGTGCTAAGCTCAAATAAATCGAGCTCACCGAAAACCTCGGAACTTGAACAGTACTTTGTTCAGGATATGGTTGACAGCTTTGATATTGATTACGGTACAGGTGCGATTGACATTACCCTTAAAGAGGGCTTAAGTCCTATCAAATCATCTGATTCCGACAAGGATTCCGCAACTACTGCTACTCAAAGCACAACAGAACCGAAGAAAACCGATTCTCACAGTAAGAAGTCAAAGGTTGTTGTAAGAGGACAGCTTGCCGATATTCAGCGCTTCCTTGATGACATTAAGCCTTACTATCATCCTGCGTCAAACGATGAGATTTCATACAACCTTACTCGTGCAACGGATAATTCGTTCCTTATCGAAATTCTTCCGATAATCATTACAACGCTTATCCTTATCGTTGCATGGGTATTCATTATGAAGAAACTCGGCGGCGGCGGTCTTGGCGGCAAAGAAATGAGCTTTGGCAAAGCCAAGATTAAGAATACAAATGATGAAAAACGCAAGACAACATTTGACGATGTTGCAGGTGCCGATGAAGAAAAAGAAGAGCTTGCAGAGGTTGTTGAATTCCTCAAAGCTCCTGAAAAGTATAACAAACTCGGCGCAAGAATACCAAAGGGCGTTCTCCTTGTAGGCCCTCCAGGTACAGGTAAAACATTGCTTGCAAGAGCCGTTGCAGGTGAAGCCGGCGTTCCGTTCTTCTCAATTTCAGGTTCAGACTTTGTTGAGATGTTTGTCGGTGTCGGTGCATCCCGTGTTCGTGACCTCTTTGATCAGGCAAAGAAGAACTCACCTTGTATCATCTTCATTGATGAAATTGATGCCGTAGGTCGCCAGAGAGGTGCAGGCCTTGGCGGTGGTAACGATGAGCGTGAGCAGACTCTTAACCAGTTACTCGTTGAAATGGACGGCTTCGGTGCTAACGAGGGTGTAATCCTTATTGCCGCAACTAACAGACCCGATGTTCTCGACCCGGCTCTTATGCGTCCGGGCAGATTTGACCGTCAGGTTGTTGTAAGCTATCCTGATGTAAACGGCCGTGAGGCTATCCTCAAAGTACACGCAAGAAAGAAACCTCTTGCTCCGGATGTAAACCTCAAGACTATTGCTAAAACAACAGCAGGCTTTACAGGTGCAGACCTTGAAAATCTTCTTAACGAGGCAGCACTTCTTGCCGCAAGAAAAGATAAGAAAGCCATTACTATGGACGAAATCAAGGAGGCAACAGTTAAGGTTGTTGTCGGTGCCGAGAAAAAGACCAAAGTAATGAGTGAAAAAGAGAAGAAACTCACAGCCTACCATGAGGCAGGTCACGCAATTCTCTTTGATAAGCTTGAAACTCAGGACCCTGTTCACGAGATTTCAATTATTCCGACAGGTATGGCAGGCGGTTACACAATGCCGCTCCCGAGTGAGGACAAGTCATACAACTCACGCAGAGGTATGTATGAGGATATCGTTGTAAGTCTTGGCGGTCGAGTTGCCGAAGAGCTTATTATGGATGACATCTCAACAGGTGCTTCAAACGATATTGAAAAGGCTACAAAGACAGCCCGTGCAATGGTTACAAAGTACGGTATGACTAAGGAACTCGGTTGTGTATGCTACGGCACAGACAACAATTCCGTATTCCTCGGCAGAGATATGGGCAGCAGAACTCAGGATTATTCCGAGGCTACCGCAGCTAAAATCGACCAGCTTGTTCTTGATATGATCAACAAGGCATATGGCGACGCTACCAAGATACTCAGCGAAAATATGGATAAGCTCCACGATATTGCCAAGTATCTTATCAAGCACGAAAAGATGGGCAGCGAGGACTTTACCGCTGTGATGAACGGCACATATAAAGAACCTGAAGAAGTTGAGCAGGAAACTGCCGACAAAGAACCCTCAGCCGAAACAAAGGTTGACGAGTCCACAGAAGGTTAATATCAAATAAACATAGCCTCTCGTGATGAGAGGCTATGCGTGTATATGTAATGAAAATTTAAACGAATGTACGAAGTTGTGTCAGTGTTTGACACAGTAAAGGGTAGATGAAATGGCACAGGATAAAATTATAGTGAGGGGTGCAAAAGAGCATAACCTCAAAAATGTAAATGTTGAAATTCCCCGAAACAAACTTGTTGTAATTACAGGACTTTCGGGTTCGGGCGAAAGCTCACTTGCATTCGACACAATCTATGCCGAGGGACAGAGAAGATATGTTGAAAGTCTTTCTTCATATGCAAGAATGTTTCTCGGTCAAATGGATAAGCCGAATGTTGAAAGCATTGAGGGACTTTCGCCTGCGATATCAATTGATCAGAAAACAACTTCAAAAAATCCCCGTTCAACAGTCGGCACGGTTACGGAAATTTACGATTATCTCCGTCTTTTGTACGCAAGAATCGGTGTTCCTCACTGTACAGTCTGCGGAAGAGAAATCCGTCAGCAGACAGTTGACCAAATTGTTGACAAGATTATGACCTATGAAACAGGTACTAAAATTCAGGTTATGGCACCTGTTGTAAGGGGCAGAAAAGGCGAACACGCAAAGGTTCTTGACAGTGCAAGAAAGTCGGGCTATGTTCGTGCAAGAGTTGACGGAATGATTTACGATTTGTCAGAGAAAATTCCGATAGAGAAAAATAAAAAACATAATATTGAAATCATTGTTGACCGTCTTGTAATTAAGCCTGAAATCGTTTCAAGACTTTCCGACAGCATTGAAACCGCTTCAAAGCTTGGCGGCGGTCTTGTTACGGTGAACTTCAACGGCGATGAGGATGTGACTTTTTCACAAAAATATGCCTGCCCCGAACACGGTGTTAGCATTGACGACCTTTCGCCGAGAATGTTTTCGTTCAACAATCCTTTCGGTGCGTGTCCAAAATGTACAGGACTCGGCGTGTTCCTCAAAATTGACGAGAACAAAATGATTCCAGATATGTCAAAGAGTATTCGTGACGGCGGTATCAAGGGCAGCGGTTGGGCAATGGAAGGCAGTACAATTGCCGCAATGTATATGGAGGCTTTAGCGAAAAAGTACAATTTTTCGCTTGATGAACCGCTTGAAAATCTCCCGAAGGAAACTATCGACAAAATCCTCTACGGCACCGGTGATGATGAGCTGACAATCAACAAAAAGTCGGTTTACGGCGGAGGTACTTATCAGCATAAATTTGAGGGTATAATCAACAACCTTGAACGCCGTTACCGTGACACAAGCAGTAATTGGATAAAGGACGAAATCCGTTCATATATGGCAGAAATTCCGTGTGACCTTTGTCACGGTGACAGACTTTCAGCCGAAAGCCTTGCGGTAACAGTCGGCGGACTTAACATTGCCGATTTCTGCAAAATGTCGGTTATTGACGCACTCGACTTTGTAGGTCAGCTCAAGCTTACAGAAAAAGAGCAGATTATCGGTGCTGAAATTATAAAAGAAATTAACGAAAGACTTAACTTTCTCAAGAGCGTAGGACTCGGCTACCTTACTCTTTCAAGAAGCTCGGGAACACTCAGCGGCGGTGAAAGTCAGCGAATCCGCCTTGCAACGCAAATTGGCAGTTCGCTTATGGGTGTGCTGTATATTCTTGACGAGCCGAGTATCGGACTTCATCAGCGTGACAATGAAAAACTTCTTGCAACCTTAAAGCGACTTCGTGACCTCGGAAATACTGTTATCGTTGTTGAACACGATGAGGACACTATGTATGCCGCAGATTGCATTGTGGATGTAGGCCCCGGGGCAGGTATTCACGGCGGTGAAATTGTCTGTGTGGGTGATGTTGAAAAGATTAAGCAATGTCCGAATTCAATCACAGGCAAGTATCTTTCGGGCGAACGCAAAGTTCCCGTTCCCGAAAAGCGCAGAAAAGGCAACGGACTTTTCCTTGAAGTCAGAGGAGCGGCTGAAAATAACCTTAAAAATATCAATGTTAAAATTCCGCTCGGTGAATTTGTCTGCGTAACAGGTGTGTCGGGTTCGGGCAAAAGCTCACTTGTAAACGAAATTCTCTACAAAGCACTCGCCCGTGACCTCAACCGTGCAAAGACAATCCCCGGTAAGCATAAAGAAATCAAGGGTATCGAAAATCTTGACAAGGTAATCGCCATTGACCAGAGTCCAATCGGCAGAACTCCTCGTTCAAATCCCGCAACATACACAGGTGTGTTTACGGATATCAGAATGCTTTATGCCGCTACAACCGACGCGAAAATGCGTGGTTTTACACCAAGCAGATTTTCATTCAATGTAAAGGGCGGCAGATGTGAGGCTTGTCAGGGCGACGGTATTATCAAGATTGAAATGCACTTTTTGTCGGATGTCTATGTTCCGTGTGAGGTCTGCAAGGGCAAGCGATATAACCGTGAAACCCTTGAAGTAAAGTACAAGGGTAAGTCAATCAACGATGTTCTTGAAATGTCTGTTGAAGAGGGAATGGAGTTCTTCTCAAATATCCCGAAGATTTACAGAAAGCTGAAAACCTTGTACGAGGTTGGTCTTGGTTACATCAAGCTCGGTCAGCCTGCAACAACGCTTTCGGGCGGTGAGGCTCAGCGTGTAAAGCTTGCAACAGAGCTTTCAAAACGCAGTACGGGCAAGACAATTTATATTCTTGACGAGCCGACAACGGGCTTGCACATTGCCGATGTACACAGACTTGTTGATGTTCTTCAACTGCTTGTTGACGGGGGAAACACGGTTGTTGTAATCGAACACAATCTTGACCTTATCAAGACAGCCGATTATCTTATCGACCTCGGTCCCGAGGGCGGTGACGGCGGCGGTACAATTGTTGCCAAAGGCACTCCCGAACAGGTTGCAAAGGTTGAAAAATCGTTCACGGGTCAGTATCTTAAACCACTGTTATAATTCCTATAGATAAAAAAT
>CAJMRT010000049.1 GCA_905215855.1 uncultured bacterium | reverse complement strand
CCCTCGGAGCAATCTCGCCCGGCAAGGACGATTCAGTCAGCTACAAAACCGACCTTTACGAAATCAATGTTCCGAAAGCATTGTCCGTATATGTTGAGTGCGAATTTCACGATACCGTGACGGGTTCGGACTGGATAAGAAAGAACACAACGGCTATCGGAGAGGCAATCTGCAAAGGCTTGTGCAACTACTACGGCATTACATATAAGTCGGCAAGCTCATCATCAGCAACCGCAAAACCGTCAACCCCGACAACAAAGCCGAGCACATCAGCCTTTAAGCCATACCTTGTAAAGATTACATCATCGAACGGCGTAAATATCCGCAAAGGTGCAGGCACAAACTATGCCGTGTGCGGCTCAATCCCCAAGGGCGGAGCATACACGATTGTTGCCGAAAAAACAGGCACAGGCGCTAAAAAGTGGGGTAAACTCAAAAGCGGTGCAGGCTGGATTGCACTTGATTACACGGCGAAAATCAAGTAATCTAAAATAATCAAATACATAATTGCAAAAAAATTCCCCTCATCCACCGTAAAAAGTGGGTGAGGGGAGTTTGTTATTTGCGGATATTTTTAAGCTCTTTCAGTATAAGCCGTTCAAAGTAAGGTTTAGGGTAGTTTGGATTGTTGTCGCTCTCCCAATTTTCCCAAGTGCGGTACGGCACTTCCATTATTTTTGCAATTTCTGCTCTGCTCAATCCTGTTGCAATTCTTGCCTCTTTAATTTTATTCATTATATGTTCTCCTAAATCTTATAAAATCACAAACAGTTTGCACAAGGACTATAACTGCATTTATGCCCAAGGCTATGCGAGCAACAACAAAAAATTTACTTGCAACGCATACGATAAATAAACAAATAAGGCTGAACAGCCAGAAATTATTTTTCTTCATATTGCATTTTTCCTTTCATATTGATATAATAATATTATCCCCATAAGGGGGGGAGGGGCTTTAAGCCCCTCTTGATGTTACCACCATCTAATGGCTGTTATCAGAGCAGATAGGGCAAGTATCGCTTTGATTATTAATTCGACCATTTTGATGGTGGATTTTTTTGGCTTTTTCATTTCCTCACCCCCTTTCATTGTCTATATTATACACCTAACAGGTGTATTCACCAAGCACTTTTGCAGAAAAATTATAAAATTTTTATAAAATGGTTTACAAATTAGAGGTGAGGTGAATATCACAACTTTTTTCTGCCTTGCATTTGCAATGCATTTTTAGCTGATTTTCGTGTATTTCAGCGTATTTTAACATACAAAGGACATAAAAATAACCGCACCAAAAAGCTAAAAATGGCTTTCTAATGCGGTTTTTTTGGTGCGCCAACAGGGACTCGAACCCCGGACCGACCGGTTATGAGCCGGTAGCTCTAACCAACTGAGCTATTGGCGCGTATTCTGTTTTCATTTGACAAATCGTTTATGCAATGTCAAATATCGTAATCAGCTTACGCAAAAAATATTATATCAAACTTTCCTTTGATTGTCAATGATTTTTCTGCCGTAATATTCATTGTGATTTTGCACAGTAAATTCAAATAAGTTCACTTTTCTCTTGTTCAAAGAAACTATTTGTGTTATAATTACTTTATCCATACGGTGCAAGTACACTTGACCGAAAAATAAAAAAATTTGGAGGTTTTTAATATGGCAGAAATAAAAGCGTTCAGAGGAATGCGTTACAACACGGAAAAAGCAGGCGAAATTTCTCAACTTTGCTGTCCGCCTTATGACATCATAAGCGAGGAACAAAGACTCGGCTACATCAGCGAAAATGAGTACAACATTATTCGTCTTGAACTCCCGAAAGAGGGCGAAAACCCATATCAGACAGCAAGCGAAATCCTTGATATGTGGCGGAACAGGGGCATTCTTGTGAGCGAGGACAAGCCGGCAATCTATGTTTATGAGGAAGAATTTACGGCTTACGGCGAACGCAAGAGCATCAAGGGTATCATCGCCCGTGTTCATCTTGAAGAATTTGAAAAGGGAATCATTCTTCCGCACGAGTTCACTCTTTCAAAGGCTAAAGAGGACAGACTTAATCTTATGAAGGCAACAAACTGCAATTTCAGTCAGATTTATGCCCTTTATATGGACAGCGAGCATACAACCCTCGCAACAATTGACAATGAATCAAAGGACGCACCAAAGCTTGAATTTACCGACAGCGAGGGTGTTACTCACAGACTTTGGATTGTTACGGATGAAAATGTAATCGCAAAGCTTTGTGCAGATTTTGCCGACAGAAAGCTCTACATTGCAGACGGTCACCATCGCTATGAAACCGCCTTAAACTATCGAAACTACTGCCGTGAAAACGGTCTTTCAAAGGTTGGCGATCCCTGTGATTATCAGATGATTTACCTTGTTGATATGGAGCATCCGGGTCTTGTTGTATTCCCGACACACCGCCTTGTGCGTGACTTGCAGGACTTTAATGTTGAAAAAGTTCTTGACGGTTGCAGGGAATATTTTGATGTTACCGAAATGAACGGCACGGACAATATGGAAAGCGAGCTTGCAAAGCTCTATGATGAGGGCAAAAAGGCATTCGGATTCTATGTCGGAAACGGAAAATGGTACAAGCTTGTGCTGAAAAATCTTGACATTATGGACAAGCTTCTTCCCGAATTGAGCGAACCGTCAAGACAGCTTGATGTTACCGTTCTCCATTCACTTGTGCTTGAAAGAATTTTCGGCATTGATAAGGAAAATATGGCAAATCAGATTAACCTTACATACACAAAATTCTTCTCAGAGGCTGTTGAGGGCGTTGACAACGGCAGGTTCCAATGCTCGTTTGTGCTTAATCCGACAAGAGTAACCGAAATCCGTGATGTTGCCGCCGCAGGCGAAAAGATGCCGCAGAAGTCAACATATTTCTATCCGAAAATGATTACGGGCATGGTTATGAATGATATCGGAGTTGAATAATGAACGAAAAGATGCGTAGAAAAGACAGGGAAACTACCGAAGAAAGAGCCTATGAAATCCTTAAAAACGGTGAATACGGCATTTTGTCAACAATCGGCGAGGACGGCTATCCCTACGGTGTGCCTGTAAATTTTGCCGTTGAGGGCAACAAAATTTATTTCCATTGCGCTCCGAATTCGGGCTTGAAACTGAAAAATATTGAATACAGCAACAAGGTTTCGTTCTGCACGGTTCAAAACAACAGAATTGACGGTGCAAAACTGACTTCAAAATACGAAAGTGCGGTTGTGTTCGGTACGATTTCAAAATCGGCTGAAAACAAGAACAGAGGTCTTGAACTGATTGTTGAAAAATATGCTCCCGAATTTATCGAAAGCGGAAAAAGGTGCATAGAGAAATCGGGCAGTATGACAGGCGTTTATGAAATCACAATCGAAAAAATCACGGGCAAGGAAAATAAATAGTTTATTTATAACCTTTAAGGGCAGAATATGAAAGAGGTGAGTATATGAAAATTCTTGTTGTTTTTACGGGCGGTACAATCGGCTGTGTGCGTAAGGGCGAGGTGCTTTCGCCCGACAATGAGCAGAAATATATGCTCACGCAGATGTATCTTGACAGGTACGGCGATGTTGATTTTGACACGGCTGAGCCTTATACCGTCCTCAGCGAAAATCTTGAGGGCTGTCACATGAACAGGCTTGCCGACTGTCTGCAAAGCTATGATTTGAACAGCTATGACGGCATTGTTGTAACTCACGGAACGGACACTTTGCAATATACATCTGCATTTCTTGCTTATATTTTTGACGGCTTAAATGTGCCGATTGTGCTTGTTTCGGCAAATTATCCGCTTGATGACAGCCGTTCAAACGGCTTTGAAAATTTTGTCGGTGCGATTGACTTTATAAAATCGGGCAGCGGAAACGGTGCTTTTGTTTCGTATAAAAACGCCGATTTGCCCGTTACAATCCACAGAGCGTCAAGACTGCTTGCACATTCGGCATACAGAGACGAACTGCACAGTATTTTTGACGAAAGCTACGGCAAAATTCAGAACGGAATTTTTGTGAAGAACATCCGTTACAAGGCTTTAAAAAGCGAGTTCGCTTTTGATGAAAGCACCCGACTTTCGGATAACAGCAATGTGCTGAAAATTTCCTCAACGGTCGGTATGCATTATCCTGAAATTACGGAAAATGTAAAAGCCGTTTTACTTGAGGGATTCCATTCGGGTACGCTGAATACTGACGGTAAGGCCTTGAACAACTTTTGTCAAAAAGCAAAAGCAATGAATATTCCCGTATTTTTGACGGGTGCGTGCAAGGGCTTTTATTACGAAAGCAAGCTGAAATTTGACAGGCTTAATATAAAAGTTCTGCCTCCTGCATCACCGATTGCAATGTACATCAAGCTGTGGCTTTTGCCGAAAAGTGAATTTGACAAGGCATTTTTGCCCTGTGCAGAAGATTTTTACGATAACGATTGACAATTTACAGATACAGATATAAAAATAAGGACAAATGACTTGATGACTGTCATTTGTCCTTTTAGGTTATTGTTAAATTATTCGTCTTTGTTTTTATCTTTGAAATTATCTTCTGTGATGTTGTAGGTTGCACCGACAACTTCCTGAGTAAGATACTTTTCGTTTTCGGCAAGCTTTTCCGAACGGTTGTCTGCCTCCTCATTTTCTTTACCCGGCCATTTCTTGTAAACTACCTTGAGAAGAATAGGTGTTGCAAGCGATGAAACGATGATGAGAATAATAATAGGAGCAAAAAACTGCGGTGCCATAAGACCTGTGTCAAGTCCTTTCTTGGCAACGATAAGACCGACCTCACCACGGTTCATCATACCTACGCCGATTTTGAGCGAGTCGGGCATATTGAATTTGCAAAGCTTTGCCGTACCGCCGCAGCCGATAACCTTTGTCAAAAGTGCAACTGCAACGAGTGCAATTGAGAACCAGAGCATTGAAAGGTTGAAATCGTTAAAGCTTGTCTGAAGTCCGATACTTGCAAAGAATACAGGTCCGAAAATCATGTACGAGCTGACATCCATCTTTCTTTCGATGTACTGTGAATCCTTGATGTTACAGAGAATAATACCTGCAACATATGCGCCTGTGATGTCTGCAATTCCGAAAAATTCTTCCGCGCAGTATGCACACGCAAAGCAGAGAACAAGACCGAAAATCGGGATTCTTCTTGAGTGCGGCCAGAGCTTGTCGAGCCACTTGAAGAGAAAATAAAGTGCAAAGCCGAGTATAAATGCAAGAACAAAGAAAAGTACAATGTTGATGCAAACGGACGCAGGCTGAACATCGGGGCTTTTGAAACCGATTACAACGGTGAGAAGTACGATGCCGATAACATCGTCGATAATTGCGGCTGAAAGAATTGTTGTTGCAACCCTTCCTTTCAGGTGTCCCATCTCTTTAAGAGCCTGAACAGTAATACTAACCGAGGTTGCCGCAAGGATTGTTCCCATAAATACAGCCTCAAGCATCGCAAGGTCGCCGTCACCAAAGCCGAATCCAAGGTAAACAGCCGCACCGCCGAGAACTGAAACGATTACACCGGCAAACGCAACAAGCAAGGCAACAGGTCCTGTTTTGATAAGCTCTTTAAGATCTGTTCCCAGACCTGCCGAGAACATCAGCAAAATAACGCCGATTTCAGCCATGCCTGAGATGAACCCGTCATACGATACAAAATTGAGCATACAAGGTCCTACGATAAGACCTGCAATAATCTCGCCTACAACCTGCGGTGCGCCGAGCTTTCTGGCAACAATACCGAGAAGCTTTGCAGCAACAAGGATTATGGCAAGATTTTTTAAAATATCCAGTGTGTTAATTTCCATAACTTCCTTTTCGGACAGACTTCAAACGCCGCCTAAACGGCAGTCTGACCGACTCTCCTTTCTCTCTTATAAAACCGAATATATTCTATCACAATCGACGGCAATTTTAAATAAATATTTTCAACTTCGACAAAAATCGCACTTTGCACAAATGAATGAATTTTTTAACTTTAAAAATGTACAAAAAAGTCACTCATATACATTTTCACACACTGCCGTCTTTAAGAACAGGAATGTTTTCTTTTATGAGTTTTGCCATATGTCCTGAAATTACAGAAACCGATTCGATGAGTTCCGTGGAGTAATCGTTTGTATCTGCCTGATTTTCAACAAAAGCGTAGTAACCGCCGTAGATTGCATAGTCAAGGATTGTGCAGATTTTTTTATCATTTATGTACTCGGGATGATTTTCAAAAGACATTTTCTTTAATGATTTAGAAATCTTCACGATAAGGTTAGGATGTTGTGAACCCGAAAATACCGTGTCAATCAATTTCTTGTTTTCAGCCATCGCCTCCAAAAGACTGCGATAAAATTTTACCGGTTCGTCAATCATCATCTGCGGATTGGTTATTGTGCTTACAATGCCGTCAACAACCGAACTTTCAATTTTATCCGAAAGGTCAAACATATCTTCATAATATGTGTAGAAAGTTGATTTGTTAATGAGTGCTTTTTCGCAAAGTTCCTTAACCGTGATTTTGCGGAGTTCCTTTTTTGAACGCAAGTTTACAAATGCGTCAAAAATACTATTCTTGCTTTTTATGACTCTAATATCCAAAGATAATCACCTGATTTAAAAATTAGTTGGTTTTCCAACGAAAGTAGCGTAATTGTCGCTTGTGTATACTTCTATTATTGTATATTATAACAGTATGGGATAAGTGTGTCAAAAATAAAAATTACGGATGAAACACGCATTCCCTGACTATTTTTTGGAACGATTTTCACAGCAACTGACAATATTTCAGGCAAACCGACAAAATTATTTACATAAAAATCGTTTTTACCACTTGTATATTTGGTGAAAATATATTATACTATACTTGTATTATTGAAGAACTGCCTACAATCGCAGAAAAGAGGGTTACTATGGCTTTTAAAATTAATGACGAAAGAGCGCCGCTTGATCAGTTTTTACAGGGCGAATCTGTTCGTGCCTACGAATTTTTAGGCTCACACTTTGTGAACTGGGACGGCCGTCAGGGCGTTGTTTTCAGAGTATGGGCGCCGAACGCATTGTCCGTTTCGGTGGTCGGTGATTTTAACGACTGGAACAATGACGCAAACTTTATGTACAAAATCTCGGACGGCGGCGTCTGGGAGTTGTTTATTGAGGGAATTCCGGAATTTGCCTGCTATAAATATTGTGTTGAAACTCCGTGGCATGAGAGAAGGCTCAAAACCGATCCTTATGCTTTCCATTGCCAGACTCGTCCCGACAACGCATCTCGTGTTTATGAGATTGACGGCTACGAGTGGCATGATGAAAAGTGGTATGATTACAAAAAAGAGCATCCGCACAAGAGTATGCCTGTCAATGTTTACGAGGTAAACGCAGGCTCTTGGCGTAAGTATGAGGACGGCAATGTTTTCAGCTATCGCAAACTTGCGGACGAGCTTATTCCTTATGTAAAGAATATGGGCTATACTCACATTGAGTTTATGCCTCTTACAGAATATCCGTTTGACGGCAGCTGGGGCTATCAGGTTACAGGTTACTTTGCCGCAACATCCCGTTACGGTGAGCCGAAAGACCTTATGTATTTTGTGGACAGATGTCATGAAGAGGGCATCGGTGTTATCCTTGACTGGGTTCCTGCCCACTTCCCGAAGGACGCACACGGTCTTGGCAGATTTGACGGTACAGGCTGTTATGAATATGAAGATCCCCGTATCGGTGAACACAAGGAATGGGGTACATATATCTTCAATTACGGCAGATATGAGGTAACAAGCTTCCTCCTTTCATCTGCAATGTTCTGGCTTGACAAGTATCATGTTGACGGTATCCGTGTTGACGCCGTTGCATCAATGCTTTATCTCGACTACAACAGAAAAGACGGCGAGTGGATTGCAAACGCATACGGCGGAAGAGAAAACCTTGTTGCTGTTGATTTCCTGCAGAAGCTCAACACGGTTGTACATATGTTCCACCCCGAGGCTATAATGATTGCCGAAGAAAGTACGGCATGGCCGAATGTTACACGCTATCCGATTAAGGATATGGGACTCGGCTTTGACTACAAGTGGAATATGGGTTGGATGAACGATATGCTTTCGTACATCTCACTCGATCCGTTGTGGAGAAATTATCACCACGACACCCTTACATTCAGCATGGTTTATGCTTTTTCCGAGAACTTTATGCTCCCGATTTCTCACGATGAAGTTGTTTACGGCAAGGGTTCTCTCATCAATAAAATGCCCGGCGACTATGACATGAAGTTCAGCGGTGTGAGAGGTTTCATAGCGTATATGATGGCTCACCCGGGTAAGAAGCTTATGTTTATGGGCAGTGAAATCGGTCAGTTTGACGAGTGGAATGCGAACGAGGAGCTTGAATGGAACCTTCTTTCATTTGAAAAGCACCGTCAGCTTAACCTTTTCTTTGCCGAGGCAAACAAGTTCTATCGTGATGTTCCTGCCATGCATGAGAACGACTATGATTGGGACGGTTTCCAGTGGATTGCACTTGATGACTACAAGAACAGCATCATTTCGTTCCGCAGAATTGCTTATGACGGCAGTGAAATCATCTGCGTATGTAACTTCCAGCCTGTTCAGCACGATAACTATGTTGTTGGTGTGCCCGAATACGGCATTTACGAAGAAGTGTTCAACTCCGAGGCTGAAGAATTCGGCGGCTGCGGAATCAGAAACGAGGGCGAGCTCAAGGCTAAAAAGAAGAAAGACCACGAGCTCAACTATTCAATGGAAATCACAGTTCCGCCGCTTGCTGTTATGTATTTCAAGCTTAAAAAGAAGCTGGCTCTTCCCGTAAAGAAAAAGACTACGGCAAAGAAGGACGCCGCTCTTGCAAAGCTTAAAGCCGAAAAGGCAAAGAAAGCCGCAAAGGCTGCACCAAAAAAGGTAGAAAAGGCTGAAAAAACAGAAGAGGTAAAGGCTGAAACAACAACTAAAAAGGTTGAAAAGAAAGTGGAAACTGCTCCAAAAAAGACTGTTAAAAAGGCAGTAAAGGAAGAAGCTCCGGCTTCTGCAAAGGTTGAAAAAACAGCTGAAAAAACAGAAAAAGCAGTTAAGGCTGAAAAAGTCGAGAAAGCCGAAACTGCCGTAAAGGCTGAAAGCAAAACCGTAAAGGCAGAAAAGCCTGCTGAAAAGAAAACAACAGCCAAAAAGTAATTAAACATTACAAATCATTTGTGCCGACAGATTTTTCTGTCGGCATTTTTGTTTGCCCGAAAACGGATTACATACAAAATTTTTGTAAAGTCTATTGTTATTGTGACCGTATTTGTGGTATAATCATTTAAATACGGAGTGCCGAATTTTGCCATTTGATTGGTACAAAATTGTCGGCTGATTTTATTTTTGATTATCACGGAGAATTTAATATGAAAATCGACAACAAAAAGGCAAGAATAATTCTTGCGGTTATTATTGCGGTGAGCCTTGTCATAAGCACGGTTTATATGTTTACAAAACAGGGCTTTCACGAGGACGAGCTTCTGACCTATAACCTTGCAAATTCCTCAAAACAGCTTAATGTTGACGGAGGTTGGAACAGTCCCGAGGATTTCAACGAGTATCTTGCCGTGTCGCCCGATGACAGATTCGACTATGCGCAGGTGTATCAAAATCAGATTATAGATGCGTCGCATCCGCCGCTTTATTATGCGCTTGTTCACACGGTTTGTTCGTTCTTTCCGGGCGTGTTCTCAAAATGGCTTGCCTATTCAATAAATATGCTTGCCATGGCAGGCATTTTGATTATGCTTTATAAAATTGGACGGAAAATCACGGGTAATAATTTTTATGCTCTAATCGGTGTGGGTGCGTATGCTCTGAGCATTGCGTGTATCACCACAACAATTTACCTGAGAATGTATGCAACGCTTACCTTCTGGGTGCTTGCGTTTGTTTATATGAGCATAAAGCTCTATGAAAAGAAGAACACAGTCAGCATAAAAGACTGCATTTTGCTTGCATTTATCGTGCTTTGCGGTGTGCTTACCCAGTATTATTTCATCCTCTTTGCAGGACTTACGGGACTTGTTTTCCTTGTGTTTAAAATCAAGGAAAAGTGCGGTAAAGACCTTATTAAGTACATTATTGCGGCTGTTGTGGGTGCAGGACTTGCACTCTGCATTTATCCGTACATAATCTCGAATGTACTCGGCGGCAACCGTGGACTCAGTTCGCTTGATATGTCGGCGCTTGATATGATTACGGTTGTGACCTATGTTTTCTACAAGCTTTGTACCTATGTTCAGATTCTTGCAAAGGATATGTTCATCAATCAGGTTTGGCTGCTCGGACTTTGCACAGCCGCCGTTATCGGATTCGGAATTTACTTCCGCTTTGTGAAAAAGGTAAAAATTCCGAAAAAAGCTATGTTTGCTGTAATCCCTGCAATTTGCTATTTTATCGGCATTTCGCTTGTTTCACCGTTTAACAGCGACCGCTATGTTATGGCGTCACTTCCGCTGATTGCAATGCTTTTTGCATTTTCATTCATCAGAATTTTTACACTTTTCAAGAGCCAAAAGGTAAAACTTGCCGTGCCTGTTTGCATTTTGCTTGCGTCAATTACAGCGTTTGTTACGGTTAAGCCTTATTACACATACGGCAAAACAAATCTTTATGAGCCAAAGACAGACAACTGCGTTTTTGTCGGAACTGCAATGCTTGAATGGAACAAGTGCATTGACAAGTTTATGAACTACGACAGCACAATGATTGTTCAGAGTTCAAAGTTCTCTCCGACTCTCGGTGATGAGCTTGAAGAATTTGCCGAAAAACGGGGAGTTGTAACCAACGGAAAGGTTTCTTCGCTTGCCGAGGCATTTATGTTTAACGGCGACACAAATAAGCAGGAAACCGACAGTATGGAAAAACTCAAAACAGACAAAAAGCTTGCGTCCCTTGACGAGGTTACGGTTTATGTATCCCGTCTTGCCGACAAGGACGATGTGCTTAAATACATAACGGAAAACACAAAATTTAAGAATTATGAGCTTATTCAGGCTGATTACAGCTTTGAAGATTTCTACAACTGGTACGACTATTTTGTTGAAACCGAGTCGTATTGCAGCGTTTATCGTTTTTATTAACAGAGGTGTTAAAAATGAATTCGGATAAAATTGATCGCAAAAATTCTATCGGTGTAGCATTTTCGGGCGGCGGACTTCAGGGTATCGCTCACATCGGTGCTGTTCAGGCTCTTTATGAACTCGGAATCCATCCGCAGTATGTTTCGGGTACAAGCTCGGGTGCGGCAATGGCGGCAATCGTTGCAATGGGCTGTGATGCCGATGAAATGAAAAGAGTTGCCAAAAAGCACTGGAAAACTCTTGCAGAAATCGACAACGGACTTATTTTCAAGGCTCTTGCACAGTTTATTCTCAATAAAAAGATTCAGAAAGACGGCATCAAGTCGGGCAAACTGATTGAAGATGTTATCCGTGATATTATGAATGAAAAGGGTATTACAGGCTTTGAAAATCTGCCGATTAACCTTTCAATCTGTACGGTTGACACTCTCACCACGGATGAGTGTATCTTCACAACCAAAGAAGAAAATCTTGAAAACGAGCATATCCACTACATAACAGGTGCTCCGCTTGAAACTGCTGTTCGTGCAAGTATGTCGTTCCCTGCAATCTACACAACTTGCCCATATGATAAGTACAACTTCATTGACGGCGGTTCAAAGGACAATTTGCCTGTAAAGATTTTGCGTGATATGGGTGTGGGCAAGGTTCTTGCAATCGGTTTTGATATTATGACCTACAATCCCGACGCAGGTCTTGGTGGCCTTATCAAGGTAATTTGGCGTGCACTTGATGTTTATTCAATTGACGGCACAAGAGAGTCAAAGAAAATGGCTGACCTTGCAATTGATATCAAAAATGAAAACACACAGCTTTTCTCAATGGACAGCGTTGACGAAACCATTCAGGAGGGCTACGATGCGATTATGGCTCACAAAGACGAAATTTTAAAGGTTTTCGGTGAGCAAAACAGTGCGGAATAATTAAGATTAAAGAGGACTTCTTTTTTGAGAAGTCCTTTTGATGTAGATGAAACGAGGATTTTATGTTAAAAATTTTAAATAAAACCCGAAAGGTATCGGGCAAAATGTCCGTACCGAAACAAATTATGACAACATTCTTTGCTCTGCTTTTTGGCGGCGGCATGGGAATTGTCGCAAAGTTTCTTGATTTGAACAAGCTGCCGAATTTTCTCGACTGGCTTGATTTGCCAAACTTTTTGGGCAGAACAGCACCGTGGATATTCATTGCGATGTGTCTTGCCGTATTCAGCAAATCGCCCTTAAAAGCAGGAATCAATGTTTTTGCGTTTTTTGTGGGAATGTTAATAGGGTACTATGTGTGGACAAGAATTTTTGCAGGCTTTTATCCCGATATTCCGTACCTCATGAGGTGGCTGATTCTTGCTGTTGTATCGCCGTTTTTGGCATTTCTGATTTGGTATGCAAGGGGAAGAGGTCCGCTTGCAATCGGAATTTCTTCCGTACTCATAGCAATATTCTGTTGCTTTGCATTTAATCTCAACTTTGCCGATTTCAGAATTCTGTACTTCCCCGAATTTATACTTTGGCTTGCAAGCATCGGAATTTTGTTCAAAGATGTAAAACAGAGTGCATTTTCTCTGCTGATTTCAATTCCCGTTGCCCTTTCGCTTGAATATACGGGACTTCTCACAATTATCGGCATTGGCTGATGAGATACTAATTAAAATTAATATCGGAGAATTATTTTATGTTTAAAGATAAATTTAAAATGACACCCGAACAAAGTTTGTTTCTTGCCAAAAAAAAGTGGGATGAAAATGTGTACTGCGGAATGAAAATGGAAAACAGAGCCGTAACATTTCCGCAGACAAAAACAATACTTAACGGTGTCAATGTGCCAAGCGTTCAGCTTGACGATATTCAGGCGATACTCAATATGCGTGATGTGTGGAAGTTTTTGCTTGCCACAATCAATGAACCCGTAACATTTGAATATCTCTGTAAAATCAACGAGTACATTGCCCGCAATGAGGCTTTGGAGTGGGGAAAGCTTCGCACGGGCAGTGTGGGCATTTCCGGAACGGATTATCTTCCGCCCGTGCCGTGTGAAGATGAGGTCAGAGAAAAACTCGAAAAAATTATGACTTCAGATTCAACTGCTACCGACAAGGCGCTTGAGATTTTTGCGTGGGGTACAAGAGGTCAGCTGTTTTGGGACGGCAACAAGCGTACAAGTATGACCCTTGCAAACAAAATTCTCGTTATGTCGGGTGCAGGTATTTTGACCATAACCGACAGCCATATGGAAGAATTCAACACGCTCTTGCTTGATTACTACAATACAGGCAATGCCGAAGAACTGAAACAGTTTCTCTATGACAACGCAATTCAGGGTTTGAGTATGCAGCTTGTCTGATGTTGATATTTTTAAATCTCTGTTGTATAATCTAAGTGCAGATTATTTGCAGGACAACGCTTCGCTATACCTGCGGCTACAATGTTCTTAGCAACGTGTCTTGCGGCATAAGCGGCTGAACGGTCAACCTTTGTGGGATCTTTTCCCGAAAATGCGCCGCCGCCGTGTCTGCCGACACCGCCGTATGTATCTACTATTATCTTTCTGCCCGTAAGACCGCTGTCGCCCTGAGGGCCGCCTACTACAAAGCGTCCTGTGGGATTTATCAGCATCTTTGTGTTCTCGTCAAGCAGTGAAGCGGGAACGGTAGTCTTTATAACCTTTTCGATAATATCGGCTCTGAGCTG
>CAJMRT010000048.1 GCA_905215855.1 uncultured bacterium | reverse complement strand
TACAATCAGTAATAGTAAAGGGGTCGCCTTCCACACGGAAGGCGTGGATTGAAATTTCGAGGGCAATCTGCTTGTCTGACTTAACATCGTCGCCTTCCACACGGAAGGCGTGGATTGAAATAAAATCCGTTATTTTATTTAAATAAGATATAAAAGTCGCCTTCCACACGGAAGGCGTGGATTGAAATAAAGGAAAAAAATGCACAAAAAAACCACCTAACGGAGTCGCCTTCCACACGGAAGGCGTGGATTGAAATCCATTTGTATCACTCCTTATCTCAACATACTTCGGTCGCCTTCCACACGGAAGGCGTGGATTGAAATACTATCGCCGTTGACCGTTCGTATGTAAAGCAAGGTCGCCTTCCACACGGAAGGCGTGGATTGAAATAGAAAAAAGCCGTTGCCGTACTGTTCTTCATCATAAAGTCGCCTTCCACACGGAAGGCGTGGATTGAAATATTCCGGAAGACGGAGCAAAGGGTGCCGACACAAGTCGCCTTCCACACGGAAGGCGTGGATTGAAATCTTTTTGTCTACGACAATTATACCATAGTTTGGTGTCGCCTTCCACACGGAAGGCGTGGATTGAAATGTAATCGAGATAATTGTTGAGCCAGTTGAGATTACTGTCGCCTTCCACACGGAAGGCGTGGATTGAAATACTGTATCGCCAAGGCTTACATCGGTAAAATTAAGTCGCCTTCCACACGGAAGGCGTGGATTGAAATGTAAACAGCGTGTTACAATCAGTAATAGTAAAGGGGTCGCCTTCCACACGGAAGGCGTGGATTGAAATCGACTATGGAGCTTATAAAAAAGCAGTAATACAGTCGCCTTCCACACGGAAGGCGTGGATTGAAATCCGGAAGATACCCTTATGTTCCAATTGCTGAACAGTCGCCTTCCACACGGAAGGCGTGGATTGAAATCAATACACTATGCGAGGAGATATTATTATGAATATCAATGAAAAGCGCTATCCTAATATATCTAAAGCAGTAGCTTTTAGAATTGCATTTACAAATGTGCTATGTGGATATGGTAATGTTGGATTTGATGAAATCGAAAATGAGATTTGTTCTTTGTGTGGCTATTCTGAACAAATAGCGGATTTTCTTGTACCTAAATCAGCTATAAAAAAAGAATACTCAATTTTAGCTACCTACCATTATGGTGTAAGTATAAATATAAGAGATATGTTGATTGATAATTTTAATATTAACGATGATGATTTTCGACCTATTCGCAATAAAACCGGAGACATTGTGTATTATCAAATATCACCTATGTATACTATGCTACCGATAATTTCTCAAAATAAAATACGAAAATTATCTCCATGTATACGATGCGGTTCAATTCAATATAGGGAAAAAGAGCATTTAAATGAAAATGGTTTTCCATTTAGTTTTATTTCACAGAAAGGCTTGCTTGATTTGCACGATGTTAATAAGACTTTTGAAAAGTTTGATATGTTTCTCCCTAAATGGGTTGTTAGTCGTAGGGTTTACGATTTTCTTATTTCCAAGTATCCAAGAATGAATTTTGAACCGATTTTTTTAAAATGACTACTTAGCTCAGTTAATAAAATTAGATAAACTAAGAAAAACAGGGAGCAATTCTATTTTAGAATTGTTACCTGATTCAAGTCAGAAAATATAAGTGGGGTGTTTGTCTTGAAATATATGTGCCCATGTTGTAATTGTTTTACAATGGAACATAATGATGCTATTTATCATGATATTTGTCCGGTTTGCTTTTGGGAAAACGATCCGATACAAAATGATAATGAAAAATATGTTGGTGGAGCAAATGATATTTCTTTATCTGAGGCTAAAGCTAATTATCAAAAATTTGGTGCAGTAAAACAAGAATATATTAAGTCTGTTCGTCCGCCTTATTCAGATGAAATGTCAAAATAACTCTTTATGTTAGCATCATAAATTAAGGAAACAAGGGTGTTTTGTATATTATTATGTATGTGGTATTTGTGTGGTTAGGAGTGAATCGAAATGTTGGTGAATGTTGTTTTTGATTATTATGCAGATATAATAGATGTACCCGATTGTGTTGGAAAAAGTATTAAAAAATATCAGAACAAATGTGATCGCTGGCTGTTTAACGAATTGAATGACCACGAATTTTGGGAGAAAGACAGTTCGGGAAATAAGTTGGGTGTGGGTATTTGCAGCGAGTCATTTATATATTGGTTAAACGAGTTTGTCCTAAAAAATTCTGAAGAAAAGGCATATATTGTGCAAAAGAATGTAGATAAATATGATGAAAGTTTGCCCACAATCTACTACTGATTAACAGTGTGCATTGGTGGTCATATGTAATAATATGAATTAGTTTTTTGCACTGACGAGTGGGGAGAATAGTAAAATGAAATTGAACTTTAAATTTTACGCTTTTTGCCTTTTGGCTGTTATTTCTATTATAGGCTTTTTATGTTCTTGCAGTAACAATTCTGAACAAAAAGGTTGTTATCCGGTTGAAGAACAGAGTTACTTTGACGGCTATGAAATAACAAATGACAGGATAAAATTTCGGTACTTGATTCATTTTGTAAATGAGTTTGATTCGCAATGTGATGTAGCTATTTATGCAGCTTTTGATGAATCCGAATTATCCGACTGGGTGAAAAACGACGATGCAGATAGCAAAGAAAACCAGTTTGAAGGATTAAATGAAGATTGTTCCGATAGATTGACGGTCAAGTTAAAAGCTTATGAATCAAAAGATGTAATATTCACTTTTGAGGGAAAATATCTTGGCGGAAAAGTAAATGAAAATCTGTCATTCCCGACCGATATAATTTTATTAGGATGAAATAGTTAATGATTTGATGTGTCATCTCATATGCGAAGATGTTAGAATAGGATATATCAAAATGTTTGGAGAATGTGGATGAAGAGGAAGATTATAATTGACGGCGAAGTTCTTGAATATGAGCTGGAGCGGAAGAGAGTTAAGAATGTCAATTTGCGTGTCAGGACTGACGGGAGCGTGTATGTTTCGGCGAACCGCTATGTGTCGGTTGCGCAGATTGAGGATTTCATAACTTCCAATTATGACTTTATTCAAAATGCCCGTGCCAAGTATGAAAAAATTAGAAACAGCAATCCTGTTGGCAGTTTGTCTGAATACAAAAACGGTGAAAAGATTTGTGTTTTTGGACAAATTAAAACTTTGAAAGTTGTGCAGTCGGACAAAAACTATGTTGAATCCGATGAAAATAACATAGCTGTCTATGTGAAAAATCCCGACAATATTGCTCTCAAAATGAAAACATTTGAAAGCTATAAACGCAAAACTTTGATGAATGTTTTAAATGGAATCTGCAACAGAATTTATCCCACATTCCAAAATTACGGTGTGGATTTTCCTGAAATCAGAATTCGCAAAATGGTGTCACGGTGGGGCAGTTGTATGCCGACTAAAAAGGTTGTTACTTTTAACACGGCACTGTTTTTCGTTCCGATTGATTGCGTTGAATATGTTGCCGTTCACGAATTTACGCATTTTCTTCATCCGAACCATTCAAAAGAATTTCATTTGGCAATGACCGTGTTTATGCCGGATTGGAAAATCAGAAAGCAGAAACTTCAAAAATATATTTTCGCTGTTGAGCGTTAAAAGTCCGTAATCGAAAGATTGCGGATTTTTTGCGTCTTTGCGTAAAAATTGTAATTTGCCGTAGAAATTTGTCTGTGTTTGTGATATTATTGATTGTGCCTTTAGTGGGCATTATTTTTTGTCCGGAGGGACTTTTAATGCAAATAATGCGAAAAACTTCAAAGCGTGAACCCGATTTTGGCAAAGACAAAATTATGAGCATTTTATTAAGGCTTTCGCCGCCCGTAATGCTCGCACAGCTCATTCAGGCACTTTACAATCTTATTGACAGTTACTTTGTTGGCAGTTACTCGGAGTCGGGACTCACGGCACTTTCTATAATATATCCGCTGCAGCTTTTGATGATTGCCCTTGCGGTTGGCACGGGAGTCGGAATCAACACGCTGATGTCACATTTTCTCGGTATTGGCGACAGTAAAAAGAGCGACGAAACGGCAGGTGTCGGAACACCTCTTGCGTGTGCGATATGGTTTGCTTTTGCGGTGATTTGCTGGTTTATTATGCCGTTTTATGCGGATATTTCAACCGAAACAAAACAGATTGCACAAGAGGTTGTGGTATACGGACGAATTGTTTGTGTGTGCAGTTTTGGAACATTTTTCGAGAGCGTGTGGACGAAAATTTTGCAGGCAACGGGTAATATGAAAATTCCGATGGTTGCGCAGATTGTCGGTGCGATTGTGAATATAATTCTTGACCCGATTATGATTTTCGGCTTTGGATTTATTCCGAAAATGGGAATTGCAGGCGCGGCAATTGCAACGGTAATCGGACAAAGCACAGCCGCCGTGATTGTAATGTTCAAAGGCTTGAAAAAGCCGCCCAAGCTTTCAAAATTTGGTCACTACATAAAACGAATTTATCACCTTGGATTCCCGAATATTTTGATGCAGTCAGCGTACACATTCTACATTTTCGGACTTAACTTGATTTTGAAAACATTTTCCGATCAGGCGGTCACTGTGCTTGGACTTTACTACAAGTGGCAGTCGCTTGTGTTTATTCCTCTCGGAGCAATGCAGACCTGCATTGTGCCTGTCATCAGCTACAACTACGGTGCGGGAATGTTTGACAGATGCAGAAAAACTCTCAAAGATTCCGTACTGCTCGGCACAACGATTATGTTAATAGGCGTGCTTGCGTTTGAGCTGATACCGACACAGCTTTTGATGACTTTTTCAAGTGATTCGGCGGTCGTATCAATCGGCTCAACAGCGTTTCGGATAATCGGAACATCGTTCATTCCGCTTGTAACCTCGCTGATTTATCCCGTGTATTTTCAGGCAATCGGTTCAGCTTTCAAAAGCTCGATGCTTACGATTTTGCGAACGGTTGTACTGCTCGTTCCGCTCGGTATTTTTTTTGCTCAAATCGGACTTGATTTCTTCTGGCTGACATTCCCTTGCACGGAAATTATCACAACAATAGTCGGTTTTTCACTTTATAAATTTGAAAAACGAAAGATGATTTTGCACAACAATAGTTAAACAGAAAAGGAGTATCACAATGCGTGGCACTCTTTGATTTTATGCAGATTTATAGAATTTTTAAAAATCATAACGCAGAATTTCACAGTTTTTAACTCCGAAATCTGCATATTCTTCATTGGTCATATCGTGAAAATATGAGTTGACGACCCTTGCAATGCCGTTGTGGGCGACTAAAATACAAACTTTTCCGCTTGCTTTCACATCATCAAGCAAGTTGTAAATTCTCTGTGCAAGATGCAGCATAGACTCTCCGCCGTCATAACGGCTGACGAAATCCCTCTTTGCAGTGCGAAATTCTTCACCATCCCTTGGAGTTCCCTCATATTTTCCAAAGTTCTGCTCGGTCAATCTCAGCTCTGCTTTTGCAGGAATTCCTGTAATTTCCGAAATGTGCTTTGCGGTTTTTTCTGTTCTCATAAGTGGGGAGTAGAGGATAATATCTGCTTTTATATTCTCTGAAAGAATTTTCTTACCTGTTTCAACAGCCTGTTCATGACCTTTTTCCGTGAGGTCAATGTCGGTTGAACCGCAGATTTTATTTTCAACATTCCACACGGTTTGTCCGTGTCTGACAAAATACATATGTCCCATAAGCGTTCTCCTTGCAGTTTTTCTGAACACTATTTTAATTGAGCAGACTGCGAAAATCAAGTGACACGGCAAATTTTTTGCAAATAAATTGACAGTGGCAGAGTCAGCTGATATATTTGATATGTACAGTTCAAAATTAAAAACGGAGTGATTTGTATGAAGAAAACTTTGATTGTAATAGATCTGCAGAACGATTTTATTGATGGCAGTCTTGGCACTGCCGAGGCTGTGAAAATTGTGCCTAATGTACGCAAAAAGATTGAAGAATACCGTTCAAACGGTGATGAAATTATTTTTACAAGGGATACTCACGGTGAAGATTACCTAAGCACTCCCGAGGGCAAAAAACTGCCCGTTGTGCATTGCGTAAAAAATACTCACGGCTGGCAGATTGCAGACGGACTTGATGTTTCCGATGCAATCCATATTGACAAGCCGTCATTCGGCTATACTCATTGGGATAAATTCTGCTTTGAAAAAATCGAACTTGTCGGACTTTGCACCGATATCTGCGTTGTGTCAAATGCGTTGATTCTAAAGGCACTTTTCCCGAACGCTGAAATCAGCGTTGATTCGGCTTGCTGTGCCGGTGTAACCCCCGAAACCCATAATTCCGCCATCGCAACAATGAAAATGTGCCAAATTGATGTGGTGTGATTTAATAATAAAATATATTGTGATTTTAAGTTCGTGATATTGAATATATTAAAATACTTTGCTATAATTACTCGGTAAGGAAACGGTGGCGGCTGTTTCGACTCCCTTATCAGAGAGGGGGTGATTGCGTGGAATACATAGCTGTGATAATCATCTTCGCATTTTTTATTGTGTTCACCATAAAGAAATAACCGCCCTGTGTCGTGAACAGAGCGGTTAATCTTTAATTGATTTTATTGTTCAAACTTGCGAAACAGCTAAAGCCGTTTCCTTACTTATATATTATCATTGATGAATAATTATGTCAATAAAAAACTTCAATTTCGGTTGACAAGAGATTGAAGTTTTATTTTTGTATGTGCAAGTTTTTTAGAAAATTGAAGATTATTCAAAATAAATCAATTGTAAAATTTTTTGTATGAAGCTACTCGGAAAGTTCAAATATTCTTTCTATAACAGCTTTGAAAAATGGTAAATCTTTTTCCTGCTGATAATCCATATAACTCCAATGTGTGATATATCTCCATTTTGAAATCAACAATGATGTGGCTGTGCTGTAATCCGTATGTTTCAGCATTTTTTTAAGCTGTTTGTAATCGGTAATATTTAAAATGTTTTTGTTATTATATTCATATTTTGAATCATTGAAACTGCCTAATTTAAATCCCATTTTTACCAAATCATTACCGAAATTCATTTCAAAATCATGAATATCCATAGAATTATTGATGAATTTTTCGTAGTATGGTTTTAGCACCTTAGCGGTATTTTTTCTTCCGTTTATGTATGAAACAGGATTTTGCGTCATATTTACTAAATTGGCAATGTTTTTGTTTATGTAAATATTCGGCTTATTAACTGCTTGACAGGTGCAGTATTTGCGATTTGACCTTGAAAGATTTTCTTTGCACAATCGTGGATAGAATGGGGTTTCCACACCTGAAGAATACCACTTCATATTTTCATAAACTCCGACAATCAGTCCGTGATTTACAGCAATAAGATAGTCGCAATTTTCTGCTCGTTTGGTGTCGATTATCCAATGACCTCTCGCACATTCCATAACTTGGCTGTCTGACATATCGTATTTATAAAGTGAATTTATTTTAACAATTAAAAGATTGCGGAAAATATCTTCTTTTGAAAGAATTTCGGCACCGTAAATTTTTTCAAAATCTTCAGCTGTAATAACAGGTGCTGTGTGGTGTCCCGAAACTACATTAGTCAGTGATTGAGAGTCAATGTAGTTCATTATATTTATCAAAGCCGATTCGGCAACGAATGCCTCTTTTTCCGAAAGACCATATGATATAATTAGTTTTTTGATTTTGTTACCCGACGAGAGTATTTCTTTTATACGATTCGACTTATTTGAGTTATCGAGTTTTTCTTCGTGTTGAAAAATACGGTTGTTAATTCCTTTGCCTATGTAAAAAATTTTGTTATCTCTTGGATCTGCAAGGGCATAAACATAGTAACCCAATTTTTGTTTTACCTTATCGGAAAAGCCATTCATAAGAAACATACCTTTCAACTTAATTTATTTAATGATACCATAAATGTTAAATACGGTAAAGCGTTGTTTTGTGTACTTGATTTATACAAATACGGTCGGGAAAATTAGGTGTATTGTTTTACACCTGTCTTCCCGACCGCATTTTTTATTATTACCTATTTTTAAAAATCATTCTTCCATTTGCTTGCCGAGGAATGCGGCGGCTGTTTGTGCAAGCTTGATTTCGGCATTTGACGGGATTTTGGTCTGTTCGCCTGTGAGCATAACTACCGCACCCGAAACATCTCCGGCGGCGATAATCGGATAGATTACCGATGCATAATGTTCAATGCCCTCAATCGGCTGAATATCGCCGAGCGTCTGCTGTGTTGCCGAATAAGTTTTGCGGTTTTCCATATATCCCTCAAGCACAGCTGTTACCCTGCGCTCAAGAAATTCACGCTTTGAAACTCCTGCGGCGGCGATTACATGGTCACGGTCTGTTATGATCGTCGGCATTGAGCTGATTTTTGCAAGCACATCTGCGTATTGTGACGCAAACTCCGCAAGCTCTCCGACAGGCGAATATTTTTTGAAAATAACCTCGCCGTCCGTTGCGGTATAAATTTCGAGCGGATCTCCCTCACGAATACGAAGCGTCCGCCTGATTTCTTTCGGTATAACCACTCTGCCGAGATCGTCAATTCTTCTGACGATTCCTGTTGCTTTCATATTTAAAACTCCCTTCGGACAGTTCTGTCCCTTGTCTGATACATATTCAGCAAATTATTTGCAGTAATATTGTTTGATTCATACAGTTTTTTATACCGAAATTTTCTTTGGTGACATATTTTTACAGAATATAAAAAATATAACTTTATCACGATTCAGTTAATCGTAACCACCTAAATTGCAAATGAACAAATTAAAACAGCTGACACGGATTTTTTCGCATCAGCTGTTCTTAATAAATTTTTTAGATTACGCTTTCTTGGATTTTGAGGTGATTTTGTCTGCGATTTTGGTAACTATGACGCAGAGGATGATTGTGAAAACCATATCCGGCAGAGTGTTGCCGACGATAATGTCAACATTCATCAGGAAACGATATGCCGCAAAGCCTGCAAGCCATACTATGATGTTGCAGATGTCAACGGCTTTGTTTGCTCTGTCTTTTTTGAGAATAAAAAAGTCTGCAATCTGAATGGCAATCATCGGAGCAAATACCGAACCGATGAGATAGAGAAAATCGGTAATGTCATCCATAGGATAAACAATTGCGGCGATTACACCTACTATTGTTACTGCAACGGCAACATATTTTCCTTTGAGTTTTGAGAATATTGATTCGCTCGAAATTCCTGCCGAGTAAGCATCAAGGAAGGTTGTTGTAACTGTTGAAAGGATTACAATTACAAGACCTGCAATGCTGAGTCCTGATTTAAGCATGATTTTTGCAATATCGCTTTCGCCTGTAAGGATAGATGCACTCATACCGATTATGTACATCCAACAGCTTACTGCACCGTAAACAAGTGTGCTTGCAAGAGTTGCCTTGAATGGCTTTTCCGCCTCTCTTGTGTAGTCGCTGATGAGCGGTAACCATGAAAGCGGCATTGCTACCGAAAGCTCAACTGCCGCACCGAATGACATCGAGTCATCGCCTGCCGCACCCATGCCGTTGCCGTTTCCGAAAATAAAGAAACACATCACGATTGTGAGAATGAACAGTGCCGCCATTGCAATTGTGTTGAGCTTGCCGAGGTTTGAAATGCCGACAAGAATCCAAAGTACAATCAATGCACCGATTACAATACAGGCAATCCACCTGCCTGTGTCGCCCATATTCAGAATACTGTTTACCGAAAGCGAACCGTCATAAATCATAATGGCTGTCCAGCCGACAAGCTGAATAACATTGAGGACCGAGAAAAGAAGTCCGCCCTTGTTGCCAAAGCTCATTTTTACGGTTTCCATTGAGCTTTTACGGCACTTACCGCCGATGAGTCCCGCACAAAAGAGCATTGCACATCCGATTATGTGACCGATGATTACGGCTAAAATGCCCTTTTCAAAACCTAACGGAGCAAAGTATGTACCTGTGAGAATTTCGGCGATTGAAACGCCTGCTCCGAACCATATCAAACTGTTTTCAAATACACTTGTCTGCTTTTTCATTGCTCTGCCTCCGAATTTTCTTTTGTAAATTTACTTTGAATGTCAAAAGCGTGGTTCATGGGACCGCTGCCTTTGCCGAGGTCAAGCATTGCCGCAAGTGCGCCTGAAATATAATCCTTTGCACGCTTTACGGAAGCGTCAAGGTCAAAGCCTTTTGCAAGATTTGCGGCTATTGCACTTGAAAGTGTACAGCCTGTTCCGTGTGTGTTGGGATTGTTGATTCTTTTGCCGTTGTACCATGTGTAGGTGCCGTCTTTAAAGAGCAAATCGTTTGCATCGTTAATCTGATGTCCGCCCTTGCAGAGAACCGCACAACCGTACTTTTCGCTGATTATTTCAGCGGCTTTTATCATTTCTTCCTCATTTGAAATTTTCATTTCAGAGAGAACTTCCGCCTCCGGAATATTCGGTGTAAGAACTGTTGCAAGCGGAAAGAGATGCTCTTTGAGAGTGCTTACCGCCTCGTCGCTGATAAGCTTTGCTCCGCTTGTTGCCACCATAACCGGATCGACAACAATATTTTTTGCATCGTACTTTTTCAGCTTGTCCGAAATTGTTTTTATAAGGCTTGATGAAGAAACCATTCCGATTTTTACGGCATCGGGATAAATATCCGTAAAGATACTTTCAAGCTGTTCACCCAGAAATTCGGGTGTGGATTCCATAATTGCCGTAACGCCGGTTGTGTTCTGTGCGGTAAGTGCGGTGATTGCGCTCATGGCATAAACACCGTTTGTTATCATAGTTTTGATATCCGCTTGAATACCGGCGCCTCCGCTGCAGTCACTGCCAGCGATTGTTAATGCTGTTTTCATTTTAATCTCCTCTTTGCATTAATTTTTTACAGCGACAAAAGGTGGTGCCCCCAATCTGCCGCTTCTTCAAAGCTGTCTGCGTAGTAATCGCAAACGGCTTTTATTCTGTTTTTGTCATTCCTGCTCGATTCGTCATACACTCCCACCGTTTTGAAACCTGCCTTGTGAGCAGTTTCTGCGGCAAAAACAGCGTCCTCGAATACAAGCGTTTCACTCGGAGATGTTCCGAGTTTATCTGCACAGGCAAGGTAAATGTCGGGACTTGTTTTGCCTTTTCCGATTTGTGAACAGGTCACAATGTCCGTAAAATATTTTAAAATACCGAGCCTTTCAAATGCCTTTTTAATATGCGTTTTGTCGCTTGATGTTGCAATAATCATTTTGATATTGTTCGATTCCAAAAACTGCAAAATTTCTTTTGTACCGTTTTTTAAACCGACCTCATAAAAGTAAAAATCTTCAATGATTTTCAACACACCCGAAACTATTTCATCAGTTGAAAAGGAAAGAGCATACTGCTTTTTCATATACTCCGCACCCTCCGTCAGACTCATATCACAGAGCTTTTCGGAAAGTCCGTTTTCGGCTGTTTTGCCGACAGACGAGAGGTAACGCTCTCCTGCGTTATCCCATATCTTCATTGAATCAAGAAGTGTGCCGTCAACATCAAATATTGCAGATTTAATCATTCGCAACCGTCTTTTCCGTAAGTGCTTTAAGCTCTGCTGTTGCCTTTGTAATATCGGGCTGAGCGAAAATAGCACTGATAACGGCAATGCCAACAATACCTCTGCCCTTGAGTTCCGTAACATTTTTGGAGCTGATTCCGCCGATTGCGATTACAGGAATGTCAACAGCCTCACAGATTTTCTGAAGTTCATCGTGTGAAACATCGTCTGCATCGTCCTTTGAGCCTGTTTTGAAAACTGCTCCGACTCCGAGATAATCTGCTCCGTGCTTCTGTGCAAGAATAGCCTGTTCAACAGTCTGAGCCGAAACACCGATGATTTTGTCGTCACCGAGAATCTTGCGGACATTGCCTGCCTCCATATCACTCTGACCGACATGAACACCGTCAGCGTCAATTTTTTTTGCAATTTCTACATTGTCATTGATTACGAAGGGAACATTGTACTTTTTGCAGAGTTTCTGAATTTCAAGAGCCTCTTCAAGAAAATGCTTTTGGTCAAGATTTTTTTCTCTTAACTGAATGAATGTTGCACCGCCTTTAATAGCCTTTTCAACCTGACTGCAAAGTGTTTCACCGTTAAGCCATGCCCTGTCGGTTACGGCATAGAGCAACAAATCTTTTTTATCGCAATTCATACTTTGCTCCTTTTTCAAGTGTTTCGGCATCCATATTATAGATAGCGTCAATAATTCGGTTGCGGTATGTTGAGTTGCCGTCTGTTTCTGCCATATTTGCAAAAGCGATTTCGCCTGCAAGTCCCATTGTACAAACTGCTGCGGCAGTTGCCTCAAGAACATTGTCGGGGTTTGCAACGATGAATGCAGTTGTCATACCCGAAAGCTGACAGCCTGTTCCTGTGATTTTGCTCATCTCGGGACGACCGTTGCGGATTACATAACACTTTTCGCCGTCACTTACAAGGTCAATAGCGCCTGTGATTGCAATTACGCATCCTGACTTTTTGGCATAATCCTTTACAAATGCAACTGCGTTATCGAGATTTTCTTCTGTTACCGCATCCGATACATCGGCATCAACACCCTTTGTTGTGCCGCTTCCGAGTGCAAGAGTTTTGATTTCAGAGATGTTACCTCTGATAACATCAAATTTGATTTCTTTTGCAAGCTTAACCGCTGTGTCTGTGCGGAGCTTGCTTGCGCCTGCGCCGACAGGGTCAAGTAAAACCTTGTGAGAAAGTTCATTAGCTTTTTTGCCCGCAATGAACATACTTTCAATTGAGTTTTTGTTAAGTGTACCGATGTTGATGTTAAGACCGCCGCAAATGCTTGTGATGTCGGCAACATCATCGGGTTCGTCTGACATAATCGGACTTCCTCCGCAAGCGAGAAGTACATTTGCAACATCGTTTACTGTTACATAGTTTGTGATGTTGTGTACAAGCGGTACATTTTTTCTTACATTTTCAAGACAATTTCCAATCATAGCGGATTCTCCTTTAAAAAATAAAACGGACGCACCAACAAAAGGTGCGTCCGTAAAGGCTCGCTGTTTCCCTCCGTTGGCATTATCCAAATCAGGTCATAGGTCGAGGCACTCAGCCTCCTCTCAGCCGACTAACTTGTCAGCTCCCTTACTTATAATATACAATTTGTGTCGTAATTTGTCAATGAAAATTTGGCAAATAGGCACCGAGAGCGATTATACGAATACTATCCTCAGTAAAATCTTCTTTGTTCGGTATATCTTTTATGTAAAATTATATGTAAAAAACACCGATTTTTAAATATCAGTTGACTTAAAGAGAAAAAAACAGTACAATGAAAATAAACAGATAATATGGTTGAATTTGCTGTTGTAAAGGGGTTTTCCTCGAAATTATTTTTTTGTTGAACAGGAGAAGATGTATGTTTTGTAAAAATTGCGGAAGACAGTTATTGTCTAATGAAAAGTTTTGTGCCGATTGCGGAGCGCCTGTACCCGTACAGGAATCAGCTGTACAGAACGAACAGCCGATTGCAGAAAATCAGTCGGTTGAACAGACTGCCGATATGAATGTTCGGAATGAGCAGACACAGCCTGTTGAAAATCATCAGACTGACGCATATAATCAGATGCCTGCAAATGATTATTCCGCACCGCAGTATCAGACAGTTAATGCACAGGGCGGATATAATCAGTATCAGAACGGTCAGCAGGGCGGATATTCTTATGATTATAACAATCAGGGCGTTCAGCCGCAGTATGCACAGCCGATGCCCAAGAAAAAGTCAAAGACACCGTTTATAATTACAGCGTGCGGCATTGCGGTTGCACTCGTTGTTGCAATTGCGGCATTCTTTATATTTAACGGACTTA
>CAJMRT010000047.1 GCA_905215855.1 uncultured bacterium | reverse complement strand
GCTGCTGATGGTCCTATGCCACAGACAAGAGAGCACATCCTTCTTTCTCGTCAGGTAGGTGTACCTTACATCGTAGTATTCATGAACAAGACTGACCAGGTTGACGATCCTGAGCTCCTCGAGCTCGTAGAGATGGAGATCCGTGACCTCCTCAACGAGTATGAGTTCCCGGGCGATGATACACCAATCATCAAGGGTTCAGCTTACCTTGCTCTTACAAGCACATCAAAGGATCCTAACGCTCCTGAGTACAAGTGCATCCACGAGCTTATGGACGCTGTTGACGAGTATATTCCAACTCCTGACCGTAAGGCTGACCAGCCATTCCTTATGCCTGTTGAGGACGTATTCACAATCACAGGTCGTGGTACTGTTGCAACCGGTAGAGTTGAAAGAGGTCAGATTAAGACTGGTGAAGAAGTTGAAATCGTTGGTCTTACAGACGAAAAGAGAAAAGTTGTTGTTACAGGTCTTGAAATGTTCAGAAAGACTCTTGACTTCGCTGAAGCAGGCGACAACGTAGGTGTTCTTCTCCGTGGTGTTCAGAGAACTGAAATCCAGAGAGGTCAGGTACTTGCTAAGCCAGGTACAATTCACCCACACACAAAGTTCCGTGGCCAGGTTTACGTTCTTACTAAGGACGAAGGTGGCCGTCATACTCCATTCTTCAACAACTATCGTCCACAGTTCTACTTCAGAACAACTGACGTAACAGGTACAATCTCACTCCCAGAGGGCGTAGAGATGTGCATGCCTGGTGATAACGTTGAAATGGATGTTGAACTTATTACTCCTATCGCTATCGAAGTTGGTCTTCGTTTCGCTATCCGTGAAGGCGGCAGAACAGTAGGTTCAGGCGCAGTTATCGCTATTAACGAATAATTTTAACCGATTATCGTTTCATTTTTAACATTCAGAGCCGATACATTTGTATCGGCTCTTTTTGTGTTTTGTAGATATGGATATCATCCTCATGCAGGTAATATCACAAATTATATGTTAAAACAAATTCTATAAATGGCACAATCTCGTAGGGGTGTTCATCGCACGCCCACACGGCTCCCCATTATTGGGTGGGAAAAACTATAGCAATGTAACGCTCGGAAAATATAACTGTTTATATATCAAACTGTCTACACGAACTGGGAACGGCGGCTCGCCGATACTGAATTGTACAAACGGTAACAAAGTAACGCTCGGGCATATTATGTTTTTTTAATATCAAACTGTCTACACGAACTGGGAACGGCGGCTCGCCGGCTCGCCGTGCAACTGCAAGTTGCTTGTGGAAAAACGCTTTTTGCATTACAATATAATCAAGAGGTGACTGCTATGGATACAAAAGAAATTTTATTAAATTTGCGGACAAAGGCGGGATTTTCGCAGGATAAACTTGCCGAAAAGGTGTTCGTTACAAGACAGGCGGTTTCTCGTTGGGAAAACGGCGACACAGTCCCGAACACAGAAACATTGAAACTGCTTTCAAAGCTCTATAATGTGTCAATCAACACATTGCTCGGTTCACCGAGAGAACTCATTTGTCAATGCTGCGGTATGCCGTTGGAGGACAATGTTATTAGCAGAGAAAAAGACGGCTTTATGAACGAAGATTACTGCAAGTGGTGCTATGCCGACGGCAATTATATGTACAGCGATATGGACGATTTGATTGATGTCTGCGTCAAAAATATGGCGAACGAAGAACATTCCGAAGAAGAGGTGCGTGCATATCTTCTGAAAACTTTGCCAAAGCTTGACTATTGGAAACGCTACAAGGAGTTAGGCGGAAACAAGGCCTTTGAAGAGTTCAAAAGCACCTTGATTGATGAGATAAATGCCCTGAATATTGAGGGTATGCCAAAACTTACAAAGCTGAATGCACTTGTCGGAAAATATGTCAACTTGGAGTACAGACTTCCAAACGGCAACACCGTAAAATTTTTGGACGATAACGCAACATATCTCGGCAATCAGCTTGAATGTGAGTTCGGCGGCGACAGATGTTTCGGCATTGTCGGAAATACGGATTTCATCCTGATTTCAACTTACGAAGAAAACGGCAAAAATCCCGAACTGGTGTTGTATAAGAAAAGATAACAACATAACAGACAAAGAGGTGTCAAATTTGCGACACCTCTTTTTTTACGCTTAAAATTTTAATAAAATCAGAATAAGGTTATTCCGAACATATGCAGTACCCACAAAACAGCACCGAATACAACAGATGCGGTAACACCGTAAACTATGACAGGACCTGCGATGATGAACAGCTTTGCGCCGAGTCCGGCAACATATCCCTCGGATTTGAACTCGATTGCGGGCGATGAAACGGCATTTGCAAAACCTGTAATCGGCACAAGCGTACCCGCACCGCCATGCTTGGCGATTTTATCGTAAACACCGATTGCCGTCAGCAAAATTCCTATGAAAATCAGCGTGACCGAAGTCAGTGTTTTTGCATCATCTTTGCTGAGGTCAAGCATTGAATAGCTGTCGGTCAAAACCTGCCCTATAAGGCAGATGAAACCACCGATAAAAAAAGCCTTTGTTCCGTTCACAAAACATTTACTTTTCGGTGAATTATTTTTCACAATAGTGCTGTATTCTTTTTTTGAAATCATAAAATGCCACCTTTATACCAAAAATAAAGTCTGTATTTATTTTTGCCGCATAAATTTCAATTATGTTTGAATTATCACTTTATTTTTTTTGACGGTTGTAGTATACTTATTATTGTGTATAACTATGTAAAACGAAACGAGGGCAATGGGATGGAGCATTATCTTGATAACAGCGCAACTACTAAGGTGTCGCAAAAGGCGGCTCAAAAAGCGTTTGAGATAATGACTGAAAATTACGGCAATCCCTCGTCACTTCATTTGCGTGGAATGTATGCCGAACAGGAGCTTGTAAAGGCTCGCAAAGAGGTTGCCAAAAAGCTCGGTGCAACTGCCGATGAAATCTACTTTACAAGCGGCGGAACTGAGGCTAACAACCTTGCACTTTTCGGTGTTGCTGAGGCTAAAAAACGCAGAGGAAAGCGTATAATCGTTTCGGCTGTTGAACACAGCAGTATTATGGAGTCAGCAAAAAAACTTGAAGATAAAGGCTTTGATGTTGTTTACATTATGCCCCGTGAGGACGGCGCAATTCACAAGGAAGATGTGCTTGAAAATGTTGACGAAAACACGATTTTTGTGTCTGTAATGTGCGTCAATAACGAAACGGGCGCAGTAATGAATGTTGCGGATATTTTTTCTGCCGTAAAGGCAAAGAACAGCGATGTAATTTGTCATACAGACGCAGTTCAGGCTTTCGGAAAAATCTCGCTTTCCGCATCAAAACTTCACGCAGATTTAATCAGTGTTAGCGGTCACAAAATCCACGGTCCTAAGGGGGTGGGAGCAATCCTTGTGAAAAAAGGTGTAAGACTTGTTCCGATTCACTACGGCGGTGAGCAGGAGAAAAAGCTCCGCCCGGGCACAGAGGCTATTCCGCTGATTGCTGCAATGGGAGTTGCCTGCAGTGAATTTAATATAGATAAAAATTACGAATATGTTTCAAGGCTCAATGGCTACGCAAAGAATAAGCTGTTGAAAATTGACGGTGTGAGCCTTAACTCGCCCGAAAACGCACTTCCGTATGTTTTGAATATTTCGGCTGGAAAAGTCAGGAGCGAAACAATGCTCCATTTCCTCGAAAATCTCGAGGTTTATGTGTCATCGGGAAGTGCTTGTGCAAAGGGCAAACCGAGTTATGTGCTTGAGTCAATGAATATCGGTCGTGACCGAGCTGACAGTGCGTTGAGAATCAGCTTTTCAAAACTTAACACAGAGGAAGATATTGACGCTCTTTGTGACGGCATTGAAAAGGGCTTGAAAACACTCGCCCACAGATAAATTTGTAAGAATACATATTAAAATAAAGGAATATATTTTATGAAGGAAATTTTACTTTTGAAAGACGGCGAAATCGTTCTAAAAGGACTCAACCGCCGTTCATTTGAAGATGTTCTCAAAAAGAACCTCAAATACGCTTTGAAGAGTTCGGGACATTTTGAGATTACATCTGCACAGTCCACAATTTATGTAAAACCGCTTGATGATGACGCAGACCTCGAAAAGGCTTGCGAAATCGTTTCAAGAGCATTCGGTATTATCGCCTTTTCAAGAGCGGCTGTCTGCGAAAAGACAATCGAGTCCGTGCTTGAAATTGCCCCGAAATATCTTGAAAATCAGCTTAATAATATCAAAACTTTCAAGGTTGAGGCAAAGAGAAGCGACAAGAAGTTTCCACTCAAATCTCCCGAAATTTGCAGAGAAGTCGGCGGTGAAATTCTTTCAAAGTTTCCGCATCTCAAGGTTGATGTTCACAACCCCGACCTTGTTGTAAATGTTGAAATCCGTGACTTCGGCGCTTATGTTCACGGCGAACCGATAAGAGGAGCAGGCGGTATTCCTGTCGGCACAGGCGGCAGAGCCGCAATCCTCATCAGCGGAGGACTTGACTCTCCCGTTGCCGCTTATATGATGGCAAAAAGAGGTATCAGACTTACTGCAATTCACTTTGCAAGTCCGCCATATACAAGCCCCAGAGCCGAAGATAAGGTTGTCAGACTTCTCCGCAGAGTCAGCAGATATGCGGGCGATATGGTGATGTACACAGTGCCGTTCACAAAGCTGCAGGAGAAAATCAAGGACGAGTGTCCCGAAGAACTTTTCACAATCATTATGCGCCGTTTGATGATGCAGATTTCCGAAAAGATTGCCGAAAAGTACGAATGTCAGGCACTCATCACAGGTGAAAGCCTCGGTCAGGTTGCAAGCCAGACAATCGGTGCGCTTTCTTGTACAGATGAGGCGACCGATATGCTCGTGTTCAGACCGCTTATTGGTATGGATAAGCAGGAGATTATCGACATTGCCTATAAGATTGACACTTACGATATTTCAATTGAACCGTATGAGGACTGCTGTACGGTGTTCACTCCAAAGCACCCCCGTACAAGACCTGTTCTCAAATATGTAAAAGAGGCTCAGGAAAAGCCGAACTTTGAACCTCTTGTTGAAGAGGCTCTCCGGAACCTCAAAGTTACAAGAATTTCGGCTAATGATGAATAAAACTGATTGAAAGGGGAATTGACATGGATGTTGAGATTTTTTCCTTAACGGGCAAAAATTCCGCTGACCTTTCTCAAACAAATGACGAAACAGCGAAAAAGCTTGCACAAAACGGCTTTTCGCTCACAAAGACAAGAAGTCTTTCGCCGTCATATAAAAAAATTATTTCCGCACTCAACGAGCTTGCAAAGAGTGAAAATGCACCAAAGCAGGTTGTGATTGCCGAGGCACTTACAACCAAAGACAGTATCTCATTCCGCGAGAAGTTTGCCGAGGTCGTTGCGGCATCGGAAAAGTACGAAAACACTCCGGTTCCAAAGGACTACTGGCGCAAGAGAAATCTTGATTTCCTCAAAGCTAAAAAAGCCAAGGCAAGTGATGAGGAGATGGAACAGCTGAAAGACAAGTACAGAATGTTCCGTAAAAAGTCAAGAATTTTCAGCCTTAAAGATATGGGCAACGGCTACCGTGGTTACTGTTTTATGTACCGTGGACTGCAGGTTGCCGTTCTTCCAAAGTCCTCGCTTGCAGGTGAAAATCCCGAGGATATGGTGTGCCTTGCGTGTATCCGCACAAAGTCGAATTTTGAAAATTCACAGGAAGATTATCCGAACGGTTTCAGCGATCAGGAATTTGTTCCGGCAAAAACAGGCTTTGTCAACAACTACATTCCTTTGCGTGGTGACGGTGCAAAGGAAGTTACACGAAAATGCGTTGTAATCGTTTCGTTCCTTGTGTTCCTCACAGCGCTCTCACTGCTGTTCTATAATATGGTGTACCTCAGCTTGAGGAATGCCGAGCTTAACGGTGAGATTCAGAGAATTGCCCACAGCGTTGACGATACCGACACAACCCCTGCAAAGAAAAAGGACGATACAATCAACTGGGATAAGCTTTTGAAAATCAACGATGAAATTGTCGGTTGGATTCAGATGAAAGATACCCACATTGACTATCCTGTTTTGTGGCATAAGGCAGACAGCACTCCACAGCAGTATTACCTCAACCACAACTACAAAAACGAGTGGGACGGTTTTGGCAGTGTATTTGTTGACTACCGTTCAACAAAGGGTACCGACAGTAAGAACCTTGTGCTTCACTCACACCATATTCAGGACGGTTCAATGTTCGGTGACCTTATGAAGTTTGGCGGAACAACAGGTAACCTTGACTTCTACAAAGAAGTTCCGACTTTCCGCTTTGACACACCAAAGGGCAAGGGTACTTACAAAATTATTTCCGTGTTCAAGACAAATACTCTTTCTGCACACGGCGAATTTTTCAACTATATGATTAGCGACTTTGAGAATGACAAGGACTTTATGAACTATGTATACAATGTTCGTATTCGTTCGCTGTTTAACTGTCCTGTTGATGTAAATGAGGATGATGAGCTTGTTACGCTTTCAACCTGTTCGTATGAGTTCACAAATTTCAGAACAGTAATTGTTGCAAGAAAGGTGAGAGCAGGCGAGTCAACAAAGGTTGATGTAACAAAGGCATCTCTCAACAAGAATGCAGTATGGCCGCAGGTTTATTACTCATCATACGGCGGCACAAGACCGACTGTTACCGATTTTGACACAGCCTATAAAAAGGGTCAGATTACTTGGTATGACGGCGACTACAGCTTTAAGAATCAGAAAGTAACTCCGAAAACAACGGAGTCAACAACCGCAACCGACACAAAGGGTCAGACCGTAACACAGAAACCACAGCCAACAACTCAGGCAAAGGTTTATTGCGATGTTACATTCCTCAACTATGACGGTTCCGTTCTTTCAACGCAAAAGGTTGAGTATGGCAAGGCGGCAAAAGCTCCGACAGCACCCAAAAAACCGAGTGATAAATATTATAACTATATATTCCAAAAATGGGAACTTGATTACTCAAAGGTCACAACGAATATGAAGATTGCGCCGATTTATGAGGCAAGGCTCAAACCGGAATATGCCAACGCACAATCGCAGTAGGAGGACTAAAAATGAATTGCAGGCTTGTATTTTTCGCTGCTCGCAAAACCTCGTTTTGTGAAAGAGCTTTGCAAAAGTCCTTTTCAGAGCTTGACCTTGAGCTTGTCAAAACCTGCTTTGCAACCGATTCCGAACAGCTCGGATGTGAGCTTACAGACGCTTTCAAAAAGCTGAATGTGGTGTTTGTTGTCGGCGGCCTTGGATTTGACGATGAAAAGGGAATAAAGAGCATAATTTCTCGTGCATTGTGCGAAACCCCTGTCAATGATTGTAAAAAGCTGAAAAATGAAAACGGTGATGACGGCTATGTCATCAGAGCCGCCAACCAGCTGCTTATTCTTCTGCCCGATGAACCCGAGCAGATTGAAGAAATTATGCAGGGCCCGCTCAGAAAGTATATTATGGCAAACTCGGTAATGCAATGAGCATTGCGAATTGAAAGTTGAAAATTGAAAATGTAAAATTACAGTCGGCGGTGTGCCACCGCTGTCAATTCGAGAAGATAGTTAGATAAAAAGATTGCATCAGATGCCCGAATAAGGTTCTGATGCAATTTTTCTTTTATATGGAATCAGTAGGGGCGGATATTATCCGCCCGCAAGTAACAGTTATACATTATGATAAATACAAAACCTATAAATATCGCAAAATTATTGTTCAATTGTAGCATTTATAAAATTAACCTTGACAATGCAAAAAATGGTGCTATAATTAAAACATACTAAACACATAGGAAAACTAAGAAATATAAAAACGCATTAAAAATTGCGTAATCAGGCACACATAAATTAACCCAAGAAAGGAAGTATAAGTTATGGCAAAGAGAACTTTTGGCGATGAATTCGGATTTCAGACAAGGGCTGTCCACACAGGCAATGATGTTGACAGCGAAACAGGTGCAATCAAAAGACCTATCACAATGGCAAACAGCTACGAACTCCCGTATGATCCGAGTGACCTCAACTGGAGCAGCGCAGGCAAAAACCTCTACACACGCAACGGCGGTTCTAATCAGCAGTATCTTCAGGAAAAACTCGCATCCCTTGAGGGTGGCGAAGACTGCGTAGTTCTTGCAAGCGGTGTTGCGGCACTGTCGGGACTTTTCTTTGCATTGCTCAAAAGCGGTGACCATGTTGTATTTTCAAGCGTAACATATATTGCGGTTTACAGACTTTTGAACGAACTTCTCAAGGATAAATTCGGTGTTGAAACCACAATTGTTGACACAACCGACATTGAAAAAGTTAAGGCGGCAATCCGTCCGAACACAAAGCTCATTCACATTGAAACACCGGGCAACCCTACTCTTTCAATTTCAGACATTGAAAAGATTGCAGAGCTTGCCCACGCAAACGGCACACTTTTGTCGGTTGACAACACATTCGCTTCTCCGTTTAACCAAAGACCGATTGAACTCGGAGCAGACTTTACCGTTGAAAGCCTTACAAAGTACATCAACGGTCACGGTGACGCAATGGGCGGTGCAATCATCGGCAAGAAAGAATATCTCGACATCATTCGTGCACAGTCGCAGATTAACCTCGGTGCAACAATCAGTCCGTTTAATGCGTGGCTGATTATGAGGGGTTCGGTAACTCTTCCGCTCCGTATGAAACAGCACAATGAAAACGCTCTCAAAGTTGCTCGTTATCTGAAAACAGTCAAGGGTGTAAGTTTTGTTGCATACCCCGGACTTGAGGACCATCCAAATCACGATGTTGCAGTCAAGCAGATGAAAAACGGCTTTGGCGGAGTGCTTTCGTTCGGACTTAATGCCGACCACGATACCTACAACCGCTTTGTCACACACCTCAAAGTGATTACATCGGCTGTATCACTCGGTCACGATGAAAGCCTTATCGTGTTCCTCGGCGAAAACGATGAAAGACAGTATCTTTACCCCGAAGAATTTCACAACGGATTTTTCCGTTTCAGCGTTGGCATAGAAGATGCCGACGATATTATCGAAGATTTAAGACAGGCTTTTGAAAAAGAAAACCTGCTTTAAGGAGCAAATTATGAACTTTTCATATTCACAGGTGCTTGAATTTAAGAAGATTCTTGACGAAAAATTCGGAGTGTATCTCCATTTTCACGATGCCTGCGGAGGACAGTATTTTTCATTTGACGAAGCAGAGAAGGACGAAGTATATCAATTTTTAACCTCTTATTTTGCAAATCTCGGCGGTAAAATCAATATCGCCGACAATAAATTGACATTTACAGTAGATAAAGCATAAAAAGACAGCGGTGCAAACCGCTGTTTGAAATAACGAGCAAAAGGAAGCACATTTATGTGCAACGCATTGCAACTATATTTCAGACGGGAGAACGAGGTTCGCCGCTACGGAATTGCGACATTTATATAAATTGTATGTAACACAAATTTTCTACCTTTACTTGGCGGGCGGATGATATCCGCCCCTACAATTATTCAATATTCATTATTCATTGTGCTTTTGCACACAAATCAATTGCAGTCATAACTATTTCCGCCTTTTCATATACATTATCGGTGATGATATGAAAAAATTGTTTTGTGTGTTTTTGTGCGTGATGTTTGCGGCATTGTCGGCAGTGATATTTTTGGGCGGAAAAGAAACCCCGTCAGGCTACATAAAATATGTTGAATTTAATGTTACGAAGGACGCTCTGCAAAATGCCGTTGACCTCGACATACAAACTCACGATGACGACAGGCACACCGACTGCGTAACTGTGCTTGCGTATCTCGGCGCAAAATACGGCGGTGATTTTACAAAGTACAAATACAGCGATATGACCGCTTTTGCCGACAAAATCAAAAACGGCGAAACCGTTGAAAACCTGACAAAGGATATGAAATATTTCAGCTACTACTCTCAGGCATACGGTGCGGCATTGTCGGGAATTGTAGGCAATTACGAAAAAGAAACCTCAAAAGGTACTGAAAAAGGCTACGGCTTGTGTTGGTTTTCACCGATTGCAAAAACCTTTCCGTACTCTTGCTATGACGATTTCGGTGCAGTCAGAACCTACGGTTACACACGACCGCACCTCGGTCACGACCTTATGGCGGCTGTCGGCACACCTGTCATTGCGGTTGAATCGGGAACGGTCGAAGTTATGGGTTGGAACAAATACGGCGGTTGGCGAATCGGAATCCGCTCTGCCGACAAAAAACGCTACTGGTACTATGCCCACCTAAGGCAGAACCGTCCTTTTGCCGAAAATCTCAAAGAGGGCGACGAGGTTTGTGCAGGCGATGTAATCGGCTATGTCGGAAGAACAGGCTACAGCGATACCGAAAACATAAACGGCATTACCGAAAGTCATTTGCATCTGGGACTTGAACTTGTATTTGATGAGAGCCAAAAAGAGAGCGACAACGAAATATGGATTGATGTGGGAGCAATAACAAGCATTGTTGAGCAGAACCAAAGCGAAGTTGTCCGCAACAACGCAACAAAGGAATTTACAAGAAAATACAAATTTTCGGTTAGCAATGATTTACAAAAAAACTACAGCAAGATAAAATAAAACTGGCTTAAAAATTGAATATTTTGATAATTGTTGACAATATAATGCGAATATAGTACAATGTGACTACTATGTTTTTTAAGGAGAGTAAAACAATGAAAAAAATTGCACTTATACTTGCTGCAGCACTTATCGCAGTAACATCAATCTTCTGCTTTGCAGGTTGCGGTGATTCACCTGAGCAGAAACTCGCAAATTACATTACATCAGATGCTTGCCAGAAAGAGATTGATACATTGAAATCTTCTTTTGGCTCAACTTTGGATATTGATGTTAAGGCTGAGGGCGAAAAGGTAGTTTTCACATTTGCTTACAAAACAGACCTTCCCGAGGAATCACTTGACACTGTAAAGTCAACTCTTAAAACAGGTTTTGATTCTATGTCATCAACATTTGAAGGCTTTGCTAATGATATTAAAGATGAAGCAGGTGTTGACAATCCATCGGTTGTTATTGAAATTAACACTAAGGACGGCAAGAACCTTTTAACAAAAACCTACAACGCAACAAAATGATTTGATTGCTTGCAATCTGCGGACTGTCACACGGCAGTCCGTTTTTTTGTTTGTCTGTCGAAAAAAGTCACGAAATGTCAACTGAACCGTACAGAACGACCTCTTCCGTTAATAGCACAAAATCATTAACATTACTTTTATTCTGTTTGGGCAAAAAATCATATAATTTGTATGTTGACGGCAAATCTTCAATAAGTTAAAATATGTAGGATGGTATTTAAAAAATGATTTTGAAATTATGTTTGTGGGAGGTAAAAACGAGTGGTATTTTCAAGCCTTGTGTTTTTATTTGCGTATCTTCCGATAACCCTGCTTGCCTATTATCTTGTACCAAGACAGGGACGCAATATTTTTCTTTTTATCGTAAACCTCATATTCTACGGCTGGGGTGAACCAAAGCTTGTTTTGCTTATGGTGTTCAACATTTTCTTCAACTACATAGGCGGTTGGCTTGTTGACAAATACAGAGCCGATGCCAAAAAGAAAAAGCTGTTTTTGATTCTGACCTGCGTGCTTGATATAGGTATTCTTGCGGTGTTCAAGTACACGGGAATGATAACCGAAACGCTCAATATGCTGCCGTTTCTCAATATTCCCGAGCTTCAAATCAGCCTGCCGATCGGCATCAGCTTCTACACATTCCAGACAATGAGTTATGTTATTGATGTCTACCGTGACGATGCGCCCGTGTCGAAGAACTTTGTCAACTTCGGTACATATGTTGCACTTTTTCCGCAGCTTATTGCAGGTCCGATTGTCCGCTACCGTGATGTTGCCGAACAGCTTGTAAACCGCCGTGAAACTCTTGAAATGTTCACAAGGGGCGTGAAGCTCTTTATGGTCGGTCTTGCAAAAAAGGTAATTATCGCAAACACAATGGGAACGCTCACAACAAACATTTTTGCAACAACCGATGAAAACGGTGTTGTCGGAACATGGGTGGGTATGATAGCCTACACTTTCCAGATTTACTTTGATTTTTCGGGTTATTCCGATATGGCTTGCGGTCTTGGCAATATGATGGGATTCGAGTTTCTTAAAAACTTTAACTATCCGTACATTGCAAAGTCAATTACAGACTTTTGGAGAAGATGGCACATTTCACTTTCAACATGGTTCAAAGAATATGTTTATATCCCCCTCGGCGGCAACAGAAAGGGTGTTAAAAGGCAGATTCTCAACCTTCTTATCGTGTGGGGACTTACAGGACTTTGGCACGGTGCGGCATACAACTTTGTACTTTGGGGACTTTACTACGGACTTCTTCTTATTCTCGAAAAATTCGTACTCAAAAAATTTCTCGACAGACTGCCGTCATTTGTTCAGCACATTTACACTCTGTTTATCGTAATCATCGGTTGGGGACTTTTCTACTTTACCAATGTAGGACAGCTCGGTGAGTTTATGGTTGACCTTTTCAATTTCGGCAACGGAATTTGCGGCAATCAGGCATTTAACCTCATTATGAGCAACCTGCCGATGCTTATTATTGCGGCTGTTGCGTCAACTCCGCTTGCAGCAATGCTTTACAGCCGCTTTGAACACACACGCTTTATGTGGATTCCCGAAACCCTCTACTGTATGGGTATCCTTGTCGTCAGCACGGCAAGCCTTGTTAATCAAAGCTACAACCCGTTCCTTTATTTCAGATTTTAAAACGGCTGTGAACAATTAGAAAAAAGTCAGGTGAATATATATGCGTTTTGCTGATAACAGAAATAAAATCGGAAAATACATTCCTGCGGTTGTATTTTTGATTTTCATATACGGAATTGCTTTGTGGTTCTTGTTTTCACCGAAAACCGACTACAGTTCTTCCGAAAAAAGATACTTGCAGAAGTTCCCCGATGCCAATGTTGAAAAGGTGCTTTCGGGAGAGTTTGGCAGTGAGTTTGAAACATTCTTTGCCGACCGGTTTCCGCAGAGAAACACATGGGTAGGTATTAACGCATACACCACACTTGCGGAGGGCAACAACGGTGCAAGCGGTGTGTACAACTGCAAAAACGGCTACCTCATCAACAAGCCTGTTTCAACCGACAACAACCTTGACAAAAATGTTGGTGCTGTTGTTGATTTTGCAAAGACAATTGACGCTCCCACAACGGTTATGCTTGTTCCGTCAACAGGCTACATTGCCGATGATGTGCTTCCGACATTCCATGATAAATACAACGATGATGAGGATATAAGCAAGATTTCTTCAACGCTTTCAAAGGAGAAAATCGGCTTTGTTGACTTGCGTGAACGCTTTAAGAGCGAGTACAAAAACGGCAGTCAGCTTTATTACAAAACAGACCATCACTGGACAACCAAGGGTGCTTACACGGGCTATCAGGAGCTTTGCAAGGCACTCGGCGTTATTCCGATTGATGATTCAACACTTAAAAAAGACAGCTACCCCGACTTTTACGGCACAACATATTCTTCAAGTGGTTTTTGGCTCACTCCGCCCGATAATATCGAAATTTGGAGCAATCCGAACAATTCTTCAAAAAATATCTCCGTAAAAATTACCGAGGGCGCAAACATCAAAACTTCGGGTTCAATGTACTTTACCGACCATCTCAAAGAGGATGACAAGTACCCCGTGTTTATTGACGGCAACCACGCTCTCACGGAGATTACAAACACCAACGCAAAGAACGGCACAATTCTCCTCATCAAGGACAGCTTTTCGCACAGCCTTGCACCGTTCCTTGCAGAAAATTACAGCAAGGTAGTTCTGGTTGACCTGCGTTATTATAAGGAAAGCGTGTCAGACCTTGTGACAACCTACAACCCCGAACAGGTTGTTGTGCTTTACGGAATTGACAACCTTGCAACCGATACCGATATTGTATGGCTCAAGTAAGCTGACAATCTAAATAAACTATACGGCACTCCGATTCAGTCGGGGTGCTTTTCTTTTGGCAAGCTCTCATTTGCCTGATTGAATAAAAATTCACGATATGTTTTCAAATCGGCTCGCCTCATCGGCATTGTTCACTTAGTATTGTTCTCTTAGTATTTTTCTTTTAGTCTTCTTCTTTTAGTATTATTAGTCCGTAAATGGCGAGGGGGACGGGT